>CAZIEC010000062.1:0-13469 GCA_964538145.1 uncultured archaeon | reverse complement strand
TATAAATCCAATTTTACGATTAATTTCAATTATACAGAAAAATATGGAGGTGCTGGCATTGAAGCAACGGTCTTATCTACAGATTGGAATGGCACGCATCATTTTAAAAAGCTAGGGACAGGCACGTACCAATTAATTTGCAATGCTTCAGGACCAAGTTATAACCCTGGAGGCTTATATACATTAATCTTAGATGTTAGGGCAACTCATTACATCCCTCAATCCATTCCAATACGAGTTTATATCAATGAATTAGGAACGATAATTAAGTTATATATCAATGGCACGCAATATTTTGGAGATGAATTGATATCTTTTGAAGTCTGGCAAAAAATGAACGTTACTATAAAATATACTGATTTAAATGGAAATCACCTTGGTGGTGCTAATGTTAAAGCTACTATTGGAACAACAACAGAGACTTTAATTGAAGATGTTGCTCGATATCAATATACAAGGATAATTAACTTTTCTAATATAGGTCAAGGAATTAATTACTTATCCATTTTTGCAAATAAAACATTTTATAATCCGCAATCAATTAGAGTTATAGTTCAAACAACGGAGAGATTGACATTCATGCAAATATTTTTTGATGGTGTTAATTATACAAAAGATCCAACGATTGTCGTCCCATATGGAAAATTACTGAATGTTACCATAAAATATTTTGATTCCCGAGGCATATTTGTTAATAATGCTTCAATGTTGCTAACTGGAGATTTTTCAGGCACGGTCCAAGAACAAACTGCTTTAAAGCAATATTCCATCATTTTTAATACGACTCAATTTGGTTTAGGTGTAAAAATAATTACTATATCGGCTCAAAAAACAGATTTTCAATTTCAATCAGCAGATCTCCGGATTGAAGTGCGAAAAATTAAAACATCCATCAGTTTATATTCAGGACAAGCTACCATTAAAATAAAGCCAGGAGAGAGCATCACTCTTAGAGTTGTTTTAACAGATTTAGATTTTGGAGGTAGAATTTTAGGAGCTGATGTACGATTTGCTTGGTCTTATGGAGTGGGAATACTTCGTGATCCTGATGGAGATGGCATTTATGAAGCTACTATTGAAAATATACCTGCTGGGTCATACATAATAGTTATAAATGCTTTTGCTGGCGCTAATTATGACTTTGAACCCCTTCAAATTTCAGTTTCTGCTTTAGTCACCACGGAAGATATAATTTTCCTACAAACATTAATCATAACTGCAATAGCTCTTGGTGCTGGATTTTCGATATATTATTATCTCTATCGAACAATTTTTAGATTCCCCAAGCCCGTTAGGAGAGTTAGAAAATATGAACGATCATTAAAGAAAAAAACACCTCCTCGTTTTGACATTCCTGATCAAGAAGAGGCTTTTAGAAAAGCCTATAACTCTAAAATTGAAGAAATTTATAAATCTGCCAAGACAAAAGAAATTGCAGAAGCAACTAAGCCAGACAAATTTTTTAGTAAAATGAAAAAAATAGAGCCAGAAACATGAAAACTCTATAAATATTTTTTAGCTTTTTATTTTTTATTAATTTTATATATTTTTAAGTAATTTTTGAATTTTTTTGGCTATTCATCTATTAGCAAGGAGAATTTTAAATATAGAACTTTACTAAAATAAATAAGAATTACTAAATAAACATGCCAAGAAATAGTTTTAATAAAGAAGAATGAGTTTTAATAAAATAATTAGTTAATTTATACTCATTGAATTAGTTATTAGTAAGAAAAAAATTTAGAAATAGGAAAATATTTAAAAGTGCTAAACAATGGAAAAATATAATCGAATTTTCAAGCTAACCCCATCTGGCGAGTATAAGGAGATCATAGTGAAAGATCTCTTGGACGCTTTTAACATTTCAAACATACTTGCAATTTATGTTCCTACTCAGAGAAAAATGCTTGTTTGGGTCGGTAAAAGGGCGCCTCCTAATTTAAGGAAATATATTCATGGAATTAGACAATTCTTCGTTAATAATTATCCAGAAATGCGAATACTTCGAAATATTACCATAGATTCGGGAAGTGAACCTCCAGAATTTTTAGAAATTCTTGGCATAAATAAAGAAGATTTTAAGGATAGATTGGAGGAACAAGAGAAGGAGCTAATTCCAATTTCAAGTGAAGTTAATAAACTCATCAATCAAGCTCAAGAATTTCATGCTTCAGGAATGTACATGGATGCCCTCAAGCTAGGAAAAAAAGCACTAAATTTAATAAAAAAGATAAACGACGAGTTTTTAATAAATAAAGTAAATGCCCTAATTGAAACTGCTAAAAGTGAAATTACTAAAAGAGAATTTTTAGAACGAATAGAAAACGAATCTAAAAGCATTAAAGAAAAAGTAGAGGTATTAATGATCAATAATCAATTAGGAAAAGCCTTGAACTTAGTTACAAATTTTTTGACACAATTTGAAAATACTGAATTCATGAAAGGATTCCAACCAATTATCGAATTAAAGGCTTTAAAAGAAGATTTGGAATCTAAAGTGAAAGAATCAAAATTAGAAATTCATGATAAATTCAATTTATTAAAGAACAAGATTCTAGAAAGCTTAAAGAACCATTATTTTAGTAAAATTACAAGTCTTTTTTCAGAAATTGAAAATCTATTAAATAATGAATTTGGAAAAAATCTTAAGGAGGAATTTGAAGAGCTTAAATCAAGCGTAAAGGATGAGATAAGTACGTTTAAAAATTCGATCAAAAAATTAACTTTTAAAGCACTAGATATTTTGAAATCTGGAAATATTTTAGAAACATTAGAGATTTATGAAAAAGTTATAAAGGAATTAGAACGAGCTACCATTTCTTGACCATCTATTAATAAATTTTCAGTTATTTTTTCAATTTGGAGAGTAATATGAAAGAAAATAAAGAAAATAAGGACTTGAAGGCTGAACAAATAAAGATAATCTCAGAAATTGACCAATTAAAGGTAATTGCCAATAATCATTATCTCATGAAAAAATATGTTGAAGCAATAAAGATATCGAATAAAATAATTGACTTGGCAACCAAAGCCGGATTAAATTCGATAATTAAAGAACAAGAGAATTTTATCAATGATCTCAAAAAAATGATTGAAAGAGACACTGTAATTAAAATGATAATCGAAGATTTAGATAGATTACAAATTAAGTATAAAAAATTGCTCGAACTTAAAGAGATTGAAAAAGCAAACGATCTTGTAGAGAATTTCAGGAATAACTATTCCGATTTAATATCTTTAGATGAAATCCCTAGGGTAAAATCATTTCTGGAAGAGCATGATAATTCATGGAGAGAATATCTAGAAAGGCAAGGTAATTTAAGGAAGCAATTAGATTCATTAGAAATCCAATTTGTTAGTTATTATAAGACAAATAACCTAAAACTAGCCAAGGAAACTCTATTTAAAGCCAAACCTTTACTTGATTTGCTTCAAGAAAACATTTTAGAAGCAAAATGGAAGAGATACGCAATTGATTTATTAAAGAAACAAAAAATCGAAGATTTAAACAGAAAAGTTAATAAAACTATCGAAAAGGTAAACAGCTTGGTTGAAGATTATAAATTTACAGATGCCAGAAGATTATTAACCAAACTCATTAAAAACATTGAAGAAAAAAATTTTCCAAAACTCATAAAACAGCTAAAGATAAAATTAAAAGTTATTACCGATGCAGAAGAGAAGTATAAAATTTTAAATGAAGAACTTGAGAAATACATTAGCGAATTTAATGATAAATTGGCAAAACAGAATTTTAAAGGTGCAATGGAAAATTGCACTCAGATCATAAAAATAGCGAGGTTTATTGGTAAACTTGAGATTGCAAGCAATTATTCAATAATCATGGAAGATTTAAAGTCAAAAATTAGAAAATTAAACCTTTTAAATGCTTTAGGCGATAAAATCAAAAAGCTTAATCAAGAAGCACTTAAACTCATTGAAAGCGAGGAATTTAAGCCCGCATTAGATAAATTTAAGATAATAAAAAAAAATCTAAAAGAGTTCATATATCCGAAACGAATTCATGATTAATCAAATAGATTTCTTTCTTTTAAAGATTCTAACTTAAATATGAATAGTAACATGTATCATATTTCATTAACAACTAATTATTTAAATATTTGTGAGTCGTATTTAACAATATAGAAGTCCATTTCAAAAAATGTTTGTAAAAGAAATAATAATACTATCTGAATTAGGCATCCCATTATTTTATTACAGTTTCAACAAGAGATCGAATGATCAAGTTAGTTTTCTCTTAGAGGCTTGCTATTTCGACCAATTTTACAAGTTTTCAAGAAATGGATTTAAAGATAACTTGGTCTGCTTAGAGTTAAGTAAATCAAGGATCTATTTCTATAGCCATCCAGATTCTAAAATTTACTTGATCTTGAGGGTTAAGAACAAAATCAAGCGTGAGAGAAAATTTAGAAACATATTAAAAAAGGTTAGTTTAAAAATATTGAACGACTTTTCTAACAATTTTAAAAATTGCTTGAAGGATTTCGATGGTGATATCTCAAGATTTAAGTGCTTTTCATATCATTTAGAGAATTTGGTCTCTAAATGGAAGTATTTAAAGAAGGATTAAAAATCTTTTTTCAAGAAACTTAAGACCACGGCATCATGATACTCTCCATTTAAATTAAGATATTGAAAGAGCCTACCTTCTTCCGTGAAGCCGCAAGTTTTAAACAGGTTTAAAGAATTAACGTTCTTAACTGAAATATGAGCTTCGATCCTATTAAAATTTAAAAATTTAAATACAATTATTTTCACTAAATTTATTGCTTTTTTTCCATAACCTCGATTCCAATATTTTGGTAGCAACCATATCCCTATCTCCAACCTTCTATGAAACCAATTTATGTTCCATAGACTCAATGCCCCCAGTTTATTAACTTTTTCATTTCGTTCTTCAATTATGTAATTAAATTGAGATAATTCATCCCATTTCTTTAAATAGCTTTTTATCAGTCGTTTAGAGTGTTCAATTGAAGTTAATGGTTGCATGGGCTGATATTTTGTTAATTCAGGGATTTTCAAGCTATTATAATAGAATAAGATGTCATCTTTCGAAATTTTTCTTAAATACAAGTTATCATCGTTTATCTCTTCAACAATATTAAATTTCCCTAGCATGAATTATAAAAAAAATAATTAAATTAATTTTTAAATTTAGCGAAATCAAAAAAGAAATGCCATTTAATTAATTAAATTATTAATAAATAAAAAAAAGAAAGTTATAAGAATTTACATGCCACCAGTAAATTTAGGTTCTTTCTTTCTGAGAAAAGCTTTAATGCCTTCTTGGACATCGCTAGATGCTGAGTTAATTCCAAAACCTAATTGTTCAAATTGCAATCCAATCTTTAACGGTACTTGCGTTCCAAATTTGACTGCTTTCTTTATAATGACTAAGCTCGTCGTGGCAGCATTTCCAAGCCACTTTGCTTTTTCATGAACGAATTCTTCGAATTTATCATCATCAACAAGAAAGCTGACATAGCCCCAATTATACATTTCCTCAGCAGAATATCTTTCACCAAAATAAATCATTTTTAATGTTCTGGCTAGTCCTATATGTCTTGCCATTCTTTGAGTACCGCCATTAGCAGGGAATATACCCCTCGCAATTTCTGGGAATCCAAAAGTTGACCTTTTGCTTGCAATTACTATATCGCAAACGAGAGTTAGTTCGCAACCTCCTCCTAAAGCATATCCATCAACTGCAGCAATTAATGGTTTATTAAATTCTTCAATCAAATCATAATATTTGTGGCGCATGTACATGGCGTGGCTCATGTGAACGGGAATATTAGGTTTAACTCCAGGTCCAAATGATGCTGAAAGATCAGCACCCGCAGAAAAAGCAGGTTTTTTAGTAAACTCTTTGGTACCTCGTAAAACGACACATCTTATATCTGGATCTAACTCCATCATTTCAAGAGCTTCAGCAATTTCTTTTATTGTTTGTACTTGAAGTGCGTTTAATTTATCTGGTCTATTAATGGATATGACCGCATAATTTCCATCAATAGTTCCCCCTTCTTTAGTATTGGGCCAATCAATTTTAATATGTTCAAATTTCTTTTCAGACATTTTTTACACCCTTAATAATTTTTATCCTTATTATTTATTTTTGCATTCAATTAGTTCTAAGGAATATGTAGTAATAGTTAAGAAAGAATTAAAAGGTTTCAATTTTTAAGCTAAACATAATTAATTTTAAGATCTCAATCATTTTCTCTTGACTATTGAAAAAATTAAAGGAAAAAAAAGAAAAATGATTTTTTCATTCAATAATGAAGTTTATTTACGCATTTTAACAAATTCGCCAGTCTTCATTAACTTACATGGCCTTAAATATTCCTTTCCAGTCTCATCAGCTAATTTTTCTAATAATTCTGACCATTTTTCCCAGTTTTTCTTTCCTGCGCTGAATGGACCAGGCGAATTCATTCCTGCCATGTTTGCATCGTCAATAATCTTATATCCCGATGCAATTCCTTCTTCCAATATGCGGCAACCTTCATTGAGCATTATTGCCATTGAATATTCTAAATTAAATAACCCTGCTGGCTTCGCTTCCTTGATTCTTGCCATTATGGCATCTCTTCCTTCACTCCAATCATAAAAACCTTTACCAGTCTTGGCGCCTAGATTTTTAGCTTCTACCAATTCAGTTAAAACTTTTCCCGGCTTGAAATCTGGTGAAAGGGTTTCAGCATAATAATTCATTACATGATACATTGTATCTAAACCGACATAATCAGAAAGTACACATGGTGGCATTGGCATCTTACCACCAGCATCAGCATCAACACTTTCCCAAGAAATACCTCGTTCTTTAGCTTGATCAAAAACCCAATTCATATATATTTGGACTGGAGCATTTAATCTATTAACAATAAAGCCGGGTCTATCTTTTAACACAGGAGCTATGTATCTTTGACCTCGCAAGCAAGGCAAGGTTTTAGCAACTTCCATGGCAATGTTGAAAGTCTCATCAGAGGTGTCTGCACCTTTTATTACTTCAATACACCTCATTAATGGCACGGGATTGAAGAAATGCATTCCACAAACTCTATCAGGGGCACCAGAATCCTTGCCGATCTCTGTAATGCTCATTGTAGAAGTATTGGATGCAAATATGATGTGAGATGGACCATTTTCTATTGTTCTCTTGCAAACATCTTTTTTAACATCCATTTTTTCAATAACTGCTTCAATTACAAAATCAGCATCCTTTACTGCTTCATCTAAATTAGTTGATTTTTTACATCGACTCATTATATCTGTTGCTGTAACACCTTCACCTAATTTTCCTTTAGCTTCCAATTTCTTTATGCCTTCTTCTATTTTCGCAACTCCTTTATCAACGAATTCATCTTTAATATCCACCATTGTAACATTATAACCTGCCATCAACGCTACTTGACCGATTCCACTTCCCATCAATCCAGCGCCTAATACAACTATGTTTCTTATATCAACCATTTTTAAGATTCAACCTTTTCAAATGTAATTTAAAATTAATATTAAGTACATATTGTATAATCAGTTCTTTTTTTTTAATTTTGATATTTTTTATTTTTGTAAAGTTAAATCCCATAATCTAATTTAGAAAAATTACGATTATTTTTTAAAATTTAAAGAATTAGATTTTCGATTATCTAAATTCAAGATGAATTTTTTTAAAAGTAAATTAAATCTTCTATTTTTTAATTAAAAATTCTTAATCAAAACCTATAAATAGGTAATTTCAAATTATTAGTTTTGGAGAATCGGGGGAATATAATTCAACTTTAAAAATTCAATGTTAAAATTTTAAAATTATTAATTCATTTTAGAGGTGAGGAGAAATGAGGATGGGAAGGATAAGTGGAATTACGGTTAAGGTTCATCCAAGTGCATTACTTATTGCATTTATTGTAGGATTATATGCCGTTCAATTATTAATTGGGCTGACAAATAAAATTAATTTAATGGATATATCTCTCGTGGGAGGAATTACAGGAATTTTAATGCTTGGATCTATTCTTGCTCATGAATTAGCTCATTCACTTGTTGCCCAAAAATATGGTTTAAAAGTGAGAGAAATTGAATTATTTATTTTTGGCGGAGTTTCTAAAATTGAAGGCGAGCCAGAAAACCCAAAAAGTGAAATATTAATCGCATTAGTAGGGCCATTAGTTAGCATTTTATTAGGAGCTTTATTCCTTTATTTAAACACGTTAATAATCGGCAACTTTGCAATTAGTTTTAAGGTAATCCTTGTATATTTAGGAATCTCAAATTTTAGTCTCGGCATGTTTAACATCATTCCAGCATTTCCTTTAGATGGCGGGAGAGTTCTTCGGGCAATTTTATGGGTTAGGCGTAAGAATTATTTCAGTGCTTCTATATCTGCCGCCAAGATCGGAGGATACATTGCCAAAGGATTGATGTTTTTTGGGTTCTTTGAAATGATATTGTTCAATATTGGCACGGGGTTCTGGTTTATATTAATCGGTCTATTCTTGAATGCCCAAGCTAAACAAGTTCTACTCCAATTAAGGGCAGAATTATTGCTAGTAAATGTTGACGCCGAAAATCTGATGAGAAAATTTGCATTATCCATTCCATTTAACATGACAATCGAAGATGCCATGAAAAAGTATTTCACAATTCTAAACAAGTCATATTTTCCGGTGATACAAGGAGATAGAGTGGTAGGAATAATAAGCTTGAGAAATATTTTAAAGGTTCCAAGAGAAAAATGGAAAAAGCACATTGTAGGATACATAATGGACCCGATAAGTCGAATTCCATCCATTTCCATGCAAGAAAACGGTTTTGATGCTCTAAAGAAATTCATGTACAGCGAGAATCCTTCCAATATTATTGTCATAAAAGATTCAAATAATGGTCCCATTTTGGGATTTATTGAAGAAGAAGATTTATTACAACTGCTCAATGAATATCTCTTAAACCAAGGGCACTATGTTGCATCAGCTTGATCTGTTCTATTCCCCCGTTCCTATGAAAATTTTTTTTCTTTATTTGTTTTCATGAAATTTATTTATTCATTCAGCTTGATTTTTGTAGAATATTAATTCTTCAACGCAAACATCTTTTTCAGGTTCATTATATAAAAAATTTATTTCAATTTTTCTAATTTTATTTCCTATCAATTTTCTGAAAGCTGTTTCAAAATATCCTTTATTAACCCTGCAAAATGCCTTGCCAAATTTCAATTTTTCACGATGCTTGATAGGTTCTCTCAAAAAACAATTATTTTCTATGATTATCCTTACCTTTTTGTCATCTTCTTGGATGTCTCGCACTTTCACGGAATAAAATTCTTTTAGTTCATTTAATAAGACAATCATGGACTCAAAAATGTCAAATTCTTCTTTTTGATATTTTTGTTTTATTCTTTTGGCAATTAATTCTCCCGGACCAGCACCGATCTGAAATAGCATCGATAACAAGGCATTACGCCCGAAAACATCCAAGATTTTATAAACTAATGATTCGCAAATTATTTCAAAACCCTTTAATGAATTTAGCTTAGCATTATAATTCGCAATTCTTTCATTTAAAATTTCTTTATCCATAGTATAGGACCAATATCATTTTAAAGTTATAGTTATATCATCAAAATTATATCCCGTATTAATAAAAGATTTAGAAATATTAAAACTTATCAGAATTTTAATCAACAAAAATATAATACAATATTTTTGTAATAGGTTATAACAGAATTGTATATCAGAGATTTTATTTAGAAGAAATTTTGATAGATTCTCCATAAAACTTAAAAATTTAATTTAATCAATGATTTAGCAAAATAATTAAAGTGAATTTAAGGCATTTTCATATTCTTTATAATCTGGTAATGATTCAAGACAAATAGAAACATTTTTTAAATTTTGATTTTTCTCTTCTATATATTTCTTAATCGTGGGGAGCATCACTTCCGCACATAATTTAGAATTAAAGCCAATTACTTCTTTTGAAAGAGCCGGAAATACAGTTGATTGCAATTTCGCCTGATCAGCGGTTTTTAGAGAGTTCCAGGTAGCTAGCATTAATCTTTTAGCATCGTGCCCTGTTCGAGCATGTATGATTGTTTTTGATGGTAGATTTCCTCCAGAAGTCATAACAACACCTCCGAAAGGGATCATCGATATTTTTTGAATGATTTTATTGCATTCAATTTGCACTTTAGGTCCTGCTTTCCGTAAGACCCTACACCTTAAATCTCCACTTGGCAACAACCTTCCATTTGTTGGCAAAACAATTGCGTCGTATTCTGAATTGGCAAGATCTCCAACAAATATTTCAATTACAGTATTATTAAATGTGATTTTATTCATATTGAAATGATGTTATTGAAATAATGTTAAAGGTCTAGTAGTGTCAATAATTTTAAATCTTCTTAAGTCATCTATTTAAATACACCTAATATTAAAGGAAAAGAATAGATTTTTCATTCCAATTCAATTAATTTAAATATTATTTAAAAACATTTAATTGCCATTAATGTACATTTTTTTATGACATGAATTGAGCTTCACATTAAATTTAAATAATTCCAAGAAGATAAAAGAAAATTAATTCAATTTGTTAAGCTTAACTATTTTATCTACTAATTTTTGAATATTAGCATCGATTTCTAATAAAATTTTATCATAAGTTTCATTGTTAGTATAATATGGATCAATTATATCTAAATCATTTTTGCAACCATTAAATTCCTTCAATGTAAAAGTCTTTTTTTCAATATCTTCAATCATGAAATTATTTATTAATTCATTTTTATGTTGCATTTCCATCGTAATTATTAAATCTTGTCTTTTTAATAATTCATTATTGACTAATTGAGGGCGAAAATCTGAATGGTTTATGCCTTTTGAAGATAAAAATCTACTCGATTCGGGTAACATGAAAGAAAATGCATTAATGAAGCCGGCACTCTCTACTATTAATTTCAAACCTCTTCTTTTCGAATAATGCTTGGTTAAATATTCACAAACTGGACTTCTTGCAGCATTTCCCGTGCAAATAAATAGAATTCTTTCAATCATGATAAACACCAATAGTTTTCACGTGATTAAATACCCTGAGATTCTAATTCTCGTTATTATTAAGCTCAATTATTCTTTCGATGGCTTTCTCAACTCCTCTTTCCACTCTTTTGAGTATTTCGATATACTTATCATTAGGAAGATGAAAAGGATCTTCAATTTCTAAATCTTTAGTTTCTCCAGCAAACTTTAGCAATAAATGAACTTTTTTATCCAAATCTTTCATGTTTTTAAATCTTCTTTTTAATTTCCTCACGTGCCATTTCTCTTCAAAGCCCAATATTAAATCTTGTTTTTTTATTAGGTCTTCATCTACCTCCTTGGCTTTAAAATCACTCAGATCAATTCCCTTAGTTTTGAGATATTCCTCGGTACCTTTTTGAGGCTTTTCATAATAATGATAGAGTCCAGCAGAATCAAATTCCACGTTTTTTAATTCTTCCTTATATTTTGTTTTTTTCAGCCATTTTGCATAATATTCTGCGAATGGACTCCTGCACGTGTTCCCGCTGCATAGAAATAGTACATTCTTTATTTTTCCCATCTTTTTAGAATCTCCATTTATTATTTTAAGGATTCTTAGAAAACTATTTTAATGTCAATAATTCCCAATTACTGCGATTTATCATATTAAAACTTGGAATAAAAATAAAAATTTCTATTATATCACATTATAAATGATAATATTTTTTGAGAATTATTCTACATTAAATCCTTTGGAAAAAAATATAAAAAACTTTAAATGCAAAAAACCTAACCTTTAAGTAAGAAGCTTAAATACTTCAATAAAACATAACAAAAATTTTAAGAGATAGTTGAGATATAAAACAGATTTTCTAATTATTGGTGGGGGTATTTCTGGGCTATCTTTAGCAATTAAATTAGCTCAGATGTTACCTAAAGAAAATATACTTCTAATCACCAAAGAAAAATTAGAAGATTGCAATACTTTTTTTGCTCAAGGAGGTATTGCTTGTGTATGGGATGACAATGACAATTTTGAAAAACATATCAATGATACTTTAATAGCTGGAGATGGTTTATGCAAGGAAGAAGTTGTAAGGCACATAATAACTCAAGCTCCTCAGAGAATTAAAGAATTGATTAATTGGGGTGTTGATTTCACTAGAAACGATGAGGGTGAAATAGATCTTGGAAAAGAAGGGGGGCATTCTGAAAGAAGAATCTTACACATAAATGATCAAACAGGAAAAGCCATCGAAAGTGTATTGATTAATAAAGCGAGAAGTTTTGATAACATTGAAATAAAAGAAAAATGGTGTGCCGTTAATCTTTATACAGTAGACCAAAAATGTTTAGGCGCTTATGTTTTAATTCAGAATTCTGATGAGATCTTGAATATTGCTGCTAAATCAACCATTTTAGCCACGGGTGGTGCTGGAAAGATTTATCTTTATACGACGAATCCGGATGTAGCTTCTGGAGATGGAATTGCAATGGCTTATAGAGCGGGAGCCACGATAACTAACATGGAATTTTATCAATTTCATCCTACTTGTTTATATCATCCCTATGCTAAATCATTCTTGATTACAGAAGCCATGAGGGGTGAAGGTGCAATACTGAAAGATATTCGTGGACATAGATTCATGGAAAAGTATCATCCATTAAAAGAATTAGCCCCAAGAGATATTGTATCTAGAGCTATAGATGCAGAGCTTAAAAAGTCTGGTGATGATTTCGTATACCTTGATATTGCTTCTGTAAGAGATGCTAATTTCATAAAAAATCATTTCCCAGGAATTTATGAAAAATGCCTTGAATTTAACATAGATATTACTAAAGAACCAATTCCAGTAGTTCCTGCAGCCCATTATTGCTGTGGCGGTGTCTTGGCAAATGTAGATGGCTCAACTGAAATTAAGAACTTATACGTGATCGGTGAAACTGCTTGCACCGGCTTTCATGGAGCTAATAGATTAGCCAGTAACTCTCTTTTAGAAGGGCTGGTTTGTGCCCATGAATGCGCTAAAAGAATCACTGAACTATCCCCAACACTAAAAATTAAAGAATTTAAAGAATGGGAAACTGGAAATGCGGTTCCATCAACAGAAGCAATTGTAATTTCGCAGAACTGGGATGAAATCAGGATGACCATGCAACACTTAGTAGGAATAGTAAGATCGGATATGAGATTAAAAAGAGCGTTAAAAAGAATGCATTTATTCGCTGAAGAAATTGATACCTATTATTGGGGTTATAAAATAGAGAAAGATTTAATAGAACTCAGAAATCTTTCAATGGTTGCAGAAATTATTATTAGGTGTGCGATGTCTCGAAAAGAAAGTAGAGGCACTCATTATAACATTGACCACGTGGAAAAAGCCAAGGTTGCAAGACCTTCTTTTATTAAAAGACCTTGGTAATTTAAAT
>CAZIEC010000061.1:0-13525 GCA_964538145.1 uncultured archaeon | reverse complement strand
AACGTGCTATTTATAGAAATAATATTTTTATTAATCATGATTAATGTACCAATTTTTTAAATTACTTTTTTTCAATCTTTAATATATTCAAAGATTTTATAATAAAAATTAAATCTTTAATAGACTAATTATTAAAAATAATATATTAAAGAAAAATCAAAAATCTTTAACTACTTTATTAAAAATAAAACAAAAGAGAAATTCTATCATGTATCGAGATCATCAAAAAATTAATGATAGTTATGATGTAGTAGTTATAGGGGCAGGAAATGGAGGATTATCTGCTGCAACAGAATTAGCCAAGAAAGGTGTTAAAACTCTATTATTAGAACAACATAATCTCCCAGGAGGTTTTGCTACTAGTTTTGTCAGAGGTAGATTCGAATTTGAAACCTCTCTTCACGAATTAAATGGTTGGGGTACGGAAGAAGATAGAGGAAGCGTTCGCCGACTTTTAGAAGGTAGATATGGGCTTGATTTAGAATTTGTGCCCATTCCAGAAGCATATAGGTTAATAATCACGGATCCCAATGAAAAATTGGATGTTACCATGCCTTTTGGAGTAGATAATTATATCAGAGCTATAGAAGAAGAAGTTCCTGGTAGCGAAGATTCACTAAGAAAATTTTTTGATATCGCACAGGAAATATCAGATGCTTTTGTTTATTTTGGAAAAACTAAAGGCAACCCGGATCAAAAAGTCTTGATGAAAGAATATACTAATTTTTTGAAAACTGCGGCTTATACCGCAGATGATATAGAAAGTGCCCTTAACATGCCCAAAAAAGCAAGAGATATTCTAAATGCTTATTGGTGTTATTTGGGACTGCCGACTAACAGAATCAACTTCACGATTTTTGCCATGATGATATTGAGTTATATAACTCATGGGGCTTATATTCCTAAAATGCGTTCACACGAATTTACTACTGCTTTAGATAAAAAGATAAGAGAACTTGGCGGGAGAATTGAATACAACACTAAAGTTGAAAAAATATTAGTAAAAAAAAGTAAAGTAGTAGGAGTTGAAACTTCACAAGGAGATATTATTAATACAAACTACGTAATTTCAAATGCTTCTCCTACTCTTGTTTACAATAAATTAATTCATCCAAAATCAGAAGTACCTGAAATGGCTTATAAAGAAGTAAATGCTAGAATTCATGGTTTAAGTGCATTTGTAGTATATCTTGGACTTGATGCTTCACCAAGAGATTTAGGGATTAATGAATATAGTTATTTCATAATGGAGAATAGTGATACAGCAAAAGCTTATGATTCATGGACCACATTACAAGTGCCTATTGGTCAAGCAACTGTATGCTTGAATAATGCTCTTCCAGATTGTTCGCCCCCAGGAACGACAATCTTGTACATTACAACATTATTTAGGCCAGAAGCTTGGTATGATGTGAAACAAGAAGAATATTTTAAAATTAAAAACAAGATAGCACTTGGTTTAATTAAGCAATTTGAGAGTGCTATAGGAACAAATATAATGGATAATATTGAAGAAATTGAGGTAGCAACTCCAATCACATTTGCCAGATATACTAAAAGTTATAATGGAAATGTTTATGGTTATGAGCCAGAGCCTTGGGACTCTGTTTTAACCAGATTCATGTGCATGAATGATGAGAAATATATTGATGGTTTAGAATTTGCTGGAGGTTTCGGTCGCAGATGTCATGGATATTCCTCTACATTAGTTTCAGGAAATATGGCTGCTCAATTAATATATTATGAAATGGTAAAAAGGGGTGAAGCTAAATGAATGAAAATCAAAAAGAAAAATTTATCATTACGGTAAAAAGTAACACAAAAGATTTATATGCATTTACTAAATTAGTCCCAACACGAAAAAAGAAGTTTAAAGAAGCACCAAGCAATCCAATTTCTGAAGACAAAATTAATGATTTAGCAAAATTATTACATCCAAACACGCAACATTTAATCATCAATGAAATTAAAGACGAAACGAAATCAACAAAAACATTCAAATTTATTCCAGATCTAGATTCTAATACTAAAGAATTGGCTTATTTTAGAGCTGGACAATACTTGAGTTTAAAAGTTGACGTTAATGGCGTCTATATCACGAGACCGTATTCAATATCCTCGTCTCCTTTAGAGGCTTTAAAAGGATTTTATGAAATAACAATAAAGCGAGATGAACAAGGATTTTTAACGAATTACATATGGAAAAATTGGAAAGTTGGCACTAAAATCATGAGTTCTGGTCCTGAAGGATTCTTTTACCATGAACCCCTTAGAGATACAAAAAATATAGTAGGAATTGCTGGTGGATCAGGTATAACTCCCTTCAGATCAATGGCAAGAGCTATTATTGAAGGAACCATGGATGCCAAGCTAACTATCTTATATGGAAGTAGTGAACAAGATGATATTATTTTTTATGATGAATTCAAGGATCTTGAATCAAGATATCCAGAAAAAATTAAAGTCATTCACGTTTTAAGCTGCGAAAATCCAACGCTTGAAGGTTGTGAAAAAGGATTCATCACTTCAGACTTGATAAGAAAATACTCGGATATAAAAAATAGTACTTATTTCATTTGTGGACCCCAAATAATGTATCAATTCTTAGAAAAAGAAATTGCTAACCTTAATTTAAAACCAAAACAAGTGAGAAGGGAAGCTTTTGGAGAAATTAAGGATCTTTCTAAACTTGAAGGTTTTCCGAAAGATTTAATGGAAAAAACATTTAAAATAAAAGTTCAAATTGGAAATCTTGTGAAAGAAATACCCGCAGTTTCTACAGAATCCGTTTTAGTAGCATTAGAACGAGCAAAATTAGCACCGCCTTCTAAATGTCGATCTGGCGAATGTGGATTTTGTAGATCTCTCTTGATATCAGGAAATATTTATGTAAGTCCAATTTCTGATTGGAGGCGTGCAGCAGACAAAAAATATAATTTCTTTCACCCCTGTTCTTCCTATCCACTTTCAGATCTTGAGATTGTAGTACCTCGAAATCCAAAATAATTTTTTATTTTTTATTTTCTAATTCATATCTTTACTCTTTAAAGCAACATGTATTTTATTAATATTTCTCTGTTCTTATCAATAAAATTTAATATCTTTTTTACTTTAATTTACTTTAATCGATTTTTATTAAATCTAACAAGTCATGAACATAAAGATAAAATATGGTATTTTTTCATTTTTCATTATTTTAATCCAATCTTTTATCAAGATTTTAGGTTTAATATTAACTGGTAGTTTAAGTTTATTGTCTGAATCTGTTGACACATTTACAGATATTTTCTTTGTTTCTTTAACAATATTCTCAATATACATTAGTCAAAAACCACCTGATCATGAGCACATGTATGGTCATTCAAAAGTGGATTCTATTGGAGCAATTGTACAGGGAATTATGTTGATCAATATCTATATCTATCTAATTATTAATGCAATACAAAGATTATTATCTTTGGATTTCACTGTAAAACAACCGGGGATTGGTCTAATATTGTTAATTATCTCATTTTCAATTAATATTATTTTTTCAAGGATTCTTATTTGGAAAGGTAAACAAAAAGATAGCTTGTCCTTAAGAATGCAAGGCCTAAATTTATTTCAAGATTCATTAAGAGCCATCATTGTAATTATTAATTTTCTTATTGTAATTTTTCTATCAACATATATTTTTGATCCTATCTTCAGTATGGCAATTTCCATTTTCATTATTATCAGTGCAATCAAGTTAATCAAAGTAGGCGTTGAAAACTTAATAGATGTAAATCCTATAAGCAAATTAATAATAAATGACCTGAGGAATAAAATCTTAAATTTAGAGCATGTTAATGATGTGAATAATATAAAGATTAGAGCAAGTGGAAAAAATCTTTTTTTAGAAATTCAACTTGCGGTGGAAGATCACATCTCAATTATTCATGCTAATGAAATATTGACTGCAATTCGATCATTAAGTAATGAACTATTTCCTCATTATAAAGTAGAAACTATTGTGGAAATGAATCCATTGAGCAGCGAACCTTCCATATCTGAAAGTTTAATAAACATATTACATACAATGAAAAGTGAATTTCCTTCAATTTACGATTTTCAAGATATTTATATCTTTAGGTTAAAAGAAAAATATTCTTTATCTCTTACAATTTTAGTTGACTATAACCTAACTCTCAAGGAAGCTCATGCCACATGTTCAGATTTCGAAAATCAGATAAAACAACAAGTACCATCAATCTCTAGAATCATAACACATATAGAGCCTAGGGAGCCCCCAAATAAGATATCATCAGCTCTAGAAACGTGCGAAAGAGTTGATTCAAAGGTTCTTGAACAAATAACCAAAAACATACAAGATGTTTTAAACAAGTTTCCTCACATCAAAGGATTTCATGATTTAGAATGCTGGAGGTTTATGGACGGCCATATTCTAGAACTTTCTGTATTATTTAACCCAGACATAAATATCGCTGAAGCTCATCATATTATTTCAATGTTGGAAAAAGATATCAAATTGGAAGTATCCTTAGAAAATTTGAAAGATGTAATAATTCATCCTGAACCATTAATGGATTAGGGTCCATTTTACGCTTACATTAATTATTATTTAATATAAAAACAATTTAAGATAATAAATCAAATTCATTCAAGTGTAATTCCTCTTGAATTGCCTTTAAATCCTTTTGAACACTTTTATTAATGGGAATGCCAAATTTTAATCTTTCTCTTTGTTTAAAATATTCAATTTCACCAGCAGTAAAAATCCTATCGTATCCTGGAGCTTTTTTAGAACTTCGTAAAGCTCTCATTATATTGCCACTATTATTCATGAATCTTTCAAGATGGACAAAATTTTCAATATTTATAACCAAGAAAAAATGTCCAACTTTCAACCTTTTTTTACCATTTTCAAACACTCCAGCAGTATCTTTAAGAAAAACCCCATCTTGCAATGCTGAAGACATTATCTCAACAAATGTCGCATATCCGTATCCCTTATGACTCGATGAAAGTTTTCCGTTGCTCCCCATTGGTAATAAGGCAACTGAATTTTCTTCCAAGCCATCAAGAATGGCTTGTGGATCTGTTTCCATGGAACCTCTTTTATTAATTGCTAAACCAGTTGGAAGATCTTTTTTTAATCTTGCGTGCATTTCTACTATTCCTCTTTGAATCAAGGATGTGGCACAATCTATAATAAAAGGAAATTCTTCATCAGTAGGGACTCCAAACGTTAATGGATTAGTTCCTAACATCGGTTCAATTCCAAATGTAGGTGGAACTGAAGGTCTTGCATTACTCATTACAAAACTTATCATTCCTTCTTTAATTCCCAGTAAAGAATAGTACCCTGCTATTCCAAAATGTGTAGAATTTCTAACGGCTACAGCACCAATACCATACTTTTTAGCTTTTTTAATGGCAAGTTTCATGCTGTAAAATCCTATTATGGGGCCTAATCCACAGTTACCATCTATTACTGCTGTTGTGGGCGTTTCTTTAAAGATTTTTAATTTAGTTTTTGGATTATAAATGCCATTTTTAATTCTATCATAATACATTTTAAGTCTTTGAACCCCGTGACTCTCAATTCCTCTCAAATCTGCTGTTATCAAGACATCAGCAATTATTTTAGCATGTCTTTTTGGAACTTTTACTTTAACAAAAACTTTTACGATGAAATCTTTTAATTTCTCAATATTAATTAATGTTATATCGATAGCATCCGCTAAAATATCATTTTTCACGCTTGTCATTAAAAACTCTCTGAAATTTTTTATAAAATTTAGTTAGATAATTTCTTATTTAAATAACATCATATCTAATACAAGTTTATAATTAGTGAAGTAAAAAAATGGTGAAAAATATGAGTCAATTTTCGATATTCACTATAATTTAATCAACAGTATTTCACATTGGATATGAAAGTTAATGGTTTTATATCAATCTAATACTACTTTGTTAGATTTTTTAATTATCTAAATACAAAAATGTAAAAAATTAAAATTAAAATTTTTTATTTCTTTATTAATTGAAAAAATGCCCTATTAAAATGGAAAGTTATATTTCTCCAAGCCCAATTCTTTTTGCATTATTTTAATATCATTTTGTAAGCTTTCATTTAGAGGGATGCCCTTTTCTCTACGTTCCTTTTCTGCCAGGTATTCTTTTTCTCCAGCAGTATATATTCTTTCAGCTCCAGGCTCTTTTTTAGCACTTCTCAAGCCTCTCATTATATCTCCAGCAGTTTTTTTAAAAGATTCCAATCCAGCAAAAAATTCAACATTAATTGCTAAGAAAAAATGTCCTACTTTTAATCTTTTTTGTCCATTCTCTTTAATTCCCAATGTATCTCTCAAATATATTCCCTCTTGAAGCGCTGCTGAAAGAAGCTCGACTACAGTAGCATATCCATAGCCCTTATATCCAGCAGTTTCTTCTCCCTTGCCACCTAATGGAAGTAGGGCAGCTCTTCTCTTGAGCATTTCCTCTAATATTTCTCCTGGATTAGTGATGAATTCCCCTTTATCATTAATCACTGTATTTTTAGGTAATGACTTGTTAATTCGATTATAAAGTTCCACTTTTCCTCTTTGAATAATTGAGGTTGCACAATCGATTAAAAATGGGAATTCTTCGTCTGTAGGAGCACCAAATATTAATGGATTGGTGCCCAACATTGGTTCAACTCCAAAAGTTGGTGGGATTGATGGGCGAGCATTGGTAGTGACTAAACCTATCATTCCTTCTTTTATTGCCATTAAGCTATAATATCCAGCAATTCCAAAATGAGTTGAATTGCGAACTGCTACTGCTCCAAGACCATATTTTTTTGCTTTTTCAATTGCTGCTTTCATTGCCTTGTAAGCTATAACATGCCCCATACCATTATTGCCGTCCCAAAGAGCCGTTACTGGTCCATCTTTTATTATATCTATTTTAGTTTTGACTTCATAAATCCCTGCTTTAATTCTATCGTAATACATCTTACATCTTTGAATACCATGAGTGTCGATTCCTCTTAAATCTGAAGTTATCAAGACATCCGCTATAATACTTGCATCTTCTTCTGGAACGCCAAGTCCAATGAAAACATCTCTCATGAAACTTTCAAGCATTTCATGATCAATATATACAACTTTATCATCCATATTCTTCATCCATTTTATTTTGAATTTAATGAAACAACATGCACTCAATTATAAATATTTTAACCTTAAAAATTAAAATATCTAAACACTGTTAACTTAAATTTCTTGAATTCTCTCTCATTAAAATTAAAATTTTTATTAAAGATTTCTTTAAGAGAGAGAAAATTAATGGGTTCAAATGAATAGAATACAAGCGTATTATCAACATTTATGAATTTAAACTTGAGATTATCATTACATGATATTAAATGATATGGATCATAAAATAGAAGAAAAGTATTTTAGAGAAATTACCATTGAAGGGGAACATGATGGCATTACTTACATTTTTCCAAGCACGCTTGAATTCATATCTGTTATAAAGAGAAAGCTTAACAAGGAATTAATTCAAGATAAATGAAATAGATTTACATCTATTTATCAAAAGAAAAATAAGATTTAATAGAATGATTTAAAAACTGAGAAATCATTTTAATTTGATATAATTAATGCAAATTTAACTGATTAATAAATAAAAGTGTGATAAACTTGAGTCTATACAGTGTCTTAGAATCTGTATTGGTGGTAGCTGCATTTATAATTACTTTAATAGGAAATATTTTCTTGAATTTGCTATTTATATTAATAGGAAGCATGTTAGGAGTCCTAGCTTTCTTTGGAGCCTTATTTATAACTATAAAAGTTAAAAAACAAGCAGGAATCGAGGATATAATCTTCATAAATGCACTTGTATATCCTTTAATGGTTGTTATTGTCTTAACTTTGGGAGTAATTGATCTAGGATTATCCCAATTTCAAGTGTTATGGTTTGATCTCGCTTTAATCATATCAGTGTTTTTAATTTTTATATGTTCTTGGATATTTTTGCGAAAGAAATGGAAATTTTTAACCATAGAAAATATTGATTTTACCAACAAGATGGATAGAGAAAAATATCCACAATTTTTATTGGCAACTCTTGTTATTAGCATTTTACTCGGAGGATATTTTGTCTTATTCAAATTCTTATACATGTTATTGGGCTATCAAATCACATCTTACATTTTAATGGCATTTACATTATGTACGACGATCATTTTATCTTTTTTCTTGAGTTTAATAAAAAGAAAAATCAAAACTAGAACCCCTAAAAAAGTAAAGAGCCAACCTACTAAGACAAGACCATGATTGAATTTTTTTTTTATTTTTTTTCTTTTTTACTTCCACTTGAAAATTTTAACCTTTAAATTAATACAATAAATTTTTATTGTAAAATTCATTGTATTTCTTGGACCACTAGGGCAGGTCTGAACTCCCATGCTGGAGGGACCGCAAAATGCTCTATAGCGGGAAGCCTGATTTGAGGTCCCATGAAAATTACTAGCCGATTTTACGCTCCGTCGAAGCGCTCCCCATGATGATGGATGCCTGCGTAGTATCTCTCGTAGGAGAGGTACGAGCGCGTAATAGCCGAACCCGGCAAGGCCCTGGCGGGAGCAGCCGTAGGCGAGGTGTTCATGCTTCATGGTAAGGGCGTGGAGGAGCGTAATTTCCGGTCCTAGTAATGGGATTGGGATCGAGAATCAGGCGCTTTTTTAGATTTTAAAAAAAAAATCTTTATTTTTTATTCATCTTTAAAATATAGCTACAATATCGATTTCCTTCCATTAGGATACAGCGTTTAACTTCACCATCAAAATTATAAGATGGAAAAAGACTTTGAAAGAAACTTTTTGTATATGGATAACAAATGCTTTCTTGTATCATTTTAGCTAATTTTGGGTCAACCTTTCCTCCTATAGGACAACTTTTTTGGCGGTGTTTTATAGTTATTTCGTAAGTTGAATCATCAATTTTCTTCATAGTGCATTTAGCATTAAAAGCTCTATATAACATTGCAATGGCACTTTCAAGTGAATTAATTCCCTTATTTCTATATACTTCTGCCAATTTTACACCTAATCTCGTGGAGATTGTTTTAGGAAATTTTTCTCCACCTGTATCTATCATTTCCCTAATATAAGCATAAAAGAATTTTAATGCTTCTTTTGACATTAAACAATTATTCCTCATTTACGATAATTTTTATATAGCGATTGATGTTGATCTAATAAATTTCATATAAATAAATTTTTGGTCAAAAATAGGGGTAAAATAATTTTCATTTTAAAAAAGAATGAAATATTAATCAAAAGAATATTCATACATAAAACCTTAACGGTAAATCTTTATCTTCTTCAGCATATTCTATGCCAATTCTCTTTCCTACTTTAATCTCCTTTGAATTAACCGGTTCTCCTTCAGCAAAGTACAGTTTTGAATTATTTCGGCAAGAATCTGTACCATTAAATTCTTCTTTCGTTATATTTAACGCCATACATATTTTACTTGGCCCATCTATCAGATTTCTATAATTTTTACCAATTTTTACATTTCTATTAGCAATCATTTCTTCAATTCCAGAAATTGGATAAAGTTTTCGAATGAATACTGCGCATGGAATTCCCTCAGGTTCGGTTATGACATTTAAGCAGAAATACTTTCCATAAATGTAGTAAACATAGATAGTCCCTGGTTTCATATACATTATTTTTGTTTTTTCAGTTTTTTTGTAACCATAGCAATGGCAAGCCTTATCATTCGGCCCTAGATAAGCCTCAACTTCAATGATCTTTCCAATTAATTTTCCCTTTCTCGTTTCTCGAACTAAATATCGGCCCAATAAGTCTTTTGCTACCGTTACAGTATCTCTAGAAAAGAAATTCCTGTTTAAACGCTTTAAGTTATCCATTTTTATTTACATTTATTAGAATTTATTCTTTAAATTTGGATAAATTAAATCATAATTGAATTTCTTGTAGTTCTTTTATAATTTGCTCTGATAATAATTCATTTGAGGCAATAAAAGGAAATCTTAGATTTATTGAAAGTTGACCTTCAATGGGAGTGCCCTTTAAGCTCAATATTCTACCTCCTGCTTCTTTTAAAATCAGTATCCCAGCTGCAGAATCAACAATTCGATTAGTTTTTCTTAAATTGATGAAGGCATCCATTGTTCCTTTAGCAATTTGACATAATGTTAATGAAGTACACCCTTGAACTCTAATTCGATAAAATTTTCGCAATAATGGCGTGATTTTTTTAAGATATTCTAGAAGATTTTTTTTAGGTAAATTTAATTCTAAAAAACAATTATTAGAAAAGTCTAAATTAGAAACATGTAATTCTTTTGAATTATGGAATGAGCCATTATTTTTTATAGCCCAATACAGATCTTTATTTATTAAGTCCAATACAACACCTTCTTTTATATCATCTATACTTTTGCCGATAGCATGAGCAATGGAAACTGCACAATATGGTATTCCTCTCACTGCATTATTTGAACCATCAACGGGATCGATTATTAAAATGTCATTATTTTTTCTTGCTTCATTAACATTCCCAATGTAAATTTCACCAATTTCCTCGCTGATTACCTTCAAATTCAAACCAGAACGTTCTATCAGGTTCAATATTCTTTTTTCAGCAATCATATCAATTTGCATTGAAATATCTCCACCAGCCCCTCTCTGCAGTTCTTTACCGCTTCCTGTTGTTCCAATTAAGCCGTGTACAGAATCATAAGCCTCCTTTGCTAATTCTTTTAGAAAATCCAAATCTATTTTCATATTTATTCAACGATATTTTATTGTTTTAAATGAAAATTAGTAATTAATTCATGTTAGTTAATTCAAGATTAATTATATCTTGTAAGTTTTGCAAATTAATGATTGAAATTGTTACAAGATTGCTTTTATAGATCAATTTAGGACCCTTATTTAACTCTTTTTTCAGGTATATTTTATCAATTTTTTCAGAAGATAACCATTCTGATATGAGTATTCCTTTTCTTTTCTCAACATCTTTAAATTTATTTTCTTTTATGCTGAGATTAATGAGTTTTTTACCATCAGACTCCTTTTTGAAATCCATTATAGCAAAAAATGAGGCTTCTCCGTAATGATCTGAAATAATTGAGTCAGTACTTTCGTTATTTTTTAATGGAACGGCAACTCTAATGATTTGCTGAGGTTCTGAGCGAGATATTAAAATAATCTTAAAAATACAGGGAAAATTTTTCTGAACTTTTTTTAAAATCGCATCTTTTATTTTTTCTAATTGAGAAAGAGGAAAATTCTTTTTTAAGCTCGCATCTAATTCTATAATTAAATATCGACCATAAGAGCGAACATCTAATTTATTTATCTTTTTTAGTTGAGGAAAAGATTCAATTATGCTGATTAATTCGGTCCTATTTTCAAAATCAATGACAGCATCTAGTAAAATTTTAGTTGAATTCAGGAATATCTCATAACCACCTTTGATTATAAAAATTGAGATTATTAAACTAATAATTGGATCTAACATGAAAAAATTAAATAATGAACCAACAAATCCGACTATAACCGAACCAGAAATTAAATTATCGAATAGTTTTTCCTTAAATTCGGACATTAAAATCGGAGACTTGCTCTTTTTTCCTACAACAAATAGATATAATGAAGATAATATCGTTATTGTCAATGAAATTAGCAAAAAAATCATTATATCGCTTGATACATGGATAATCTTTTCTTTTCCATTTATAGTATTATAAATAGTTGAAATAGATTCAGTAATTATGTTGTAAGCTGTAATAAAAATGAATATGGAAAAAATCAAACTAATGATGTTTTCTATTCTATAATATCCATAAGGAAATTTTTCATTTGGTTTCTTATTCGAATATATAATCCCTATTAATGCAACAAAATACATTGCTATATCTGTGAGAGAATCATAAGCATCCGCCTGAAGAGCTAAACTATTAGAAATAATGGAGTAAAAAAACTTGAAGATAAATAAAATTGAATATGTTATAACCAAAATTATATTAGAATAAAATAAATTATTATGTGATTCACGATTGGCTGCCATTATCTTTTAACTACTTATCTTATTTTATTCTTATCAATTACCCATTGATTAACTACAAAATCTTGAAACACTTTTTTCTTGGACTTGTTATCATAATTTGAATGTATTGCACTCTTTGGAATCCATAATTCTTCTCCTGATTCTAATTCAATTAATAAAGCTTTTGGACTTTCAACCCTAATTTTTGCTTTAACCATCACATTGCCCAAAGATAAGTCATATATCGTTGTTTCAACAACTTGTAATCCATCTTTTGAAGTTATGTGTTCTGAGAAAATGCCATACTCTTTTTCAGTCTTAAGTCTTTTTTGAATTTCTCCTTTTTCTTTTTTTGGTGATGTAGCAAACTCTATTTTTTCATTTAAAATGTGTTCAAGCAGGAGAATCAAGAATTTGGTATTAGGAAACTTGATCTTTTTCTCATAATTTTCACCTAATTTCATTATTAGGGTATCTCTGGACTCATCTTCCCATCCAATTTGAATCAATGAAGTATAATCTTTAAAAACGTGATAACCTCGCCACATGGCGCTTTTCTTGTATAATACTTCTAAGAAACATATCATTTCCTCGATCATTAATTTGACTGTTCTTCCCTCATTCTGGGAAATATCTTCCCATTCTCCGTTTTCTTTTTTATTTATGCAACTGACTAAGATATATGGAGAACTAATTGAAGGAGATTCTAATCGGATGCCTGATTTTTGACCATAAAAAGTTTCTATATGTCTTTCTGTCATGATAAAATATTAAAAATTTAATTATTCTTGCTTATTAGAATAAAAAATTCCTATAGATTTAAATATGTTTAAGAAGGACTATTAAGACTTAAATCAAATTAATTTAAGAAATGATGACACACGTGTTAATTCTCTTAAAAAGTAGGTATGAAACATTTCTTACAGTGGATTTTAAAAATAGAGATAAAACTAACTATAATCGTGAACATTTATTGTAATTCAATTTCTACTAAGACAGTTTCTGGAATTTGTATTTTCATGATAAGATGCATGGATCTCTCATTTGCTATGATATCTATTAGACGTTTATGAATTCGCATTTCAAATCTAGCCCACATGTTTGTTCCCTGTCCTGAAGGATTTTTCATGACAGGAACTCTCAAGTGCTTAGTTGGTAAAGGAATGGGCCCATATTTCTTTATTCCTTGAGTCTTGCATACATTTTCAATTTGTTCACATACCGATGTGAGAGCATTTAAATCCGTAGACGATAAGCGAATCCGGGCTTTTTGTATGTTTTCTCACCAATGATATTTTTTAAAATTTACGATTCATGATTCAATCAATTAATAATGGTATGAACATAAATTATTTGTAAAATAAATATTTTATTAGTTTTCGCATAAGTTTTAGTAAAAGAATTGAATGTATTTATTATTTTACACAATAATCCAGTTATCAAGAATTTTTAATGAAAAA
>CAZIEC010000060.1:7149-13854 GCA_964538145.1 uncultured archaeon | reverse complement strand
TAACCATATAATTCCAAAAATAAATCCTAAAATGTATCTAATCATTAAAGTTAAAGATACATGCTTCCAATGCGACTTCTCGAAATTTATATTAAATAGTATTCCCAATAATAGTAATGTTAATGCTATGTTTGCTCTTGATAATATATCAAGAAAATCTACAATGAAAATGGGCAATTGAATGTTCAATATGTTAAAAATTACAGCAGAAATTAAAGCTATTAAAGGAATGGATTTTAAAATTCTCTTTAAAATATCAATCAGAATTAATTTCTTTTCCTGGTTAAAATCTATTTTTGAGGAAAAATATAATCCTATAAAATAAACAAGAATAAAAATCACAAATGAGTTCCCCAAATCAAACATTAAAGCATATTGCATTCCTTCAGTACCCCATATACCTTCTATTAAAGGGTAAGCAAATAAACCAATGTTAAATCCAATAGAAGTCATGATAAATAACCCTTTATTTTTTATGGAATATTTTCGATAAATCAGTAAAGTTATTGAAAGAACGATTAAGCCGTGCCCAATTGCTATGAATGGCAAGAAAATTAATGATAAAGAGATTTCCACATTGCTGAAGACTTTAAAAATCAATGCTGGTAATGTAACATTTAATATCACGCTTGTCATGGTCTTTCCATCTTTTTCAGTTAAAATTTTCACCTTTTTCATGATAAATCCTAAGATAATGATCGAAATTGACAACAAAAATACATAATTAGCGTTTGACAAGAAAAATCACTTAAATCCATTTTTAATGAAAGTTAAAAATTTATTTTTTAACAAGTTTTATATTTTTTCAATAATAGTACTTTTAATTTATTCTTATAATATTGGTGATTTTATATATCAAATATTTCAAACCGAACTAACTTACCTATTTATTTAAATTACTCTTTACCAATAGAAGAGCGAGTAAATGATTTAATCTCGAGATTGAGATTAGAAGATAAAATTTCATTGTTATTTAGTATCAGTGACGCCATTGATCACCTAAACATGCCTAAATATGATTGGCGAAATGAATGCTTGCAAGGAGTTGCTTTTGTAGACAAGTCTACAATATTCCCACAAGCAATTGCCATGGCCGCTACATGGAATCCTGAATTAATATATAATGTTGCTAGTGCAATTGCTGATGAAGCTAGAGCACGACATCATGAATTCATGCGAAGAAATAAAATAATGAGATGGACAGGATTAACTTTTTCTACACCAAATATAAATATTTTCAGAGATCCAAGATGGGGTCGTGGTCAGGAGACTTTTGGAGAAGATCCATATTTAACCTCAAGAATGGGGGTAGCATTTTGTAAAGGTCTGCAAGGTAATCATCCAAAATACCTTAAAGTTTGCGCAGAACCAAAACATTTTATAGTCCATAGTGGACCAGAAAAATTAAGACATGAAATCAATAATAAAGTATCTAAAAAAGATTTATATGAAACTTACCTGCCAGCGTTTAAGGCTTGCATTGAAGAAGGAAATGCCGCTGGCATAATGTGCGCATACAATAGGTTAAATGATGAGGCTTGTTGTGCCAGCAAGAAAATTTTGATTGATTTACTTAGAAAAGAATTGAAATTTAAAGGATACGTGATAGCAGATGGAGGTGCTGTTTGGGATGTGTATAAACATCATAAATTAGTAAAAGATTATTCCAGCGCAGCAGCTTTAGCTCTTAAAAATGGATGCGATGTTTTAAATCCATTCAATATAATGACATCTGCTAAATTAAAAAAATATAAAAAATCTGTTTTGGAAGGAGTAAGAAATGGTACCATTACAGAAGAAATGATGAATAATGCTTTAAGAAGGTCTTTAATCGCTAGATTTAAATTGGGAATGTTTGATCCACCTGAACGAGTGCCTTTTACTCGCACTCCTTATAAAATTATAGACTGTAAAAAACATAGGGCATTAGCACTTGAATGTGCAAGAGAATGCATCGTTTTACTTAAAAATGAGAGTTATATTTTACCAATAAACAAGAATTTTAAAAAAATAGCCGTTATAGGCCCCATAGCTAATGAATCAAAAGCTCTTTATTATTTTCATTATTATCCATTCCCTCCTAAAATGATTACTTTTTTAGAAGGCATGAAGAATAACGCTCCAAAAGGCACTAAGCTCTTATATTCAAAAGGTTGCGATTTGATGCAAGAAAATTGTAATTTCTCGGAAGCAAGAGCCATTGCAGAGAATTCAGACATTATCGTCCTTTTCTTAGGAATTACAGCAGAATTAGAAGGAGAAGAAGGTTATGCTGTAGGTCCATTAAGAGGAGATCGAAGAGATCTAAATTTACCGAATGTACAAGAAAGCTTATTGAAAGAAATGGTTTCATTGGATAAGCCAATGGTACTCGTTCTCACGAGTGGGAGTGCTTTATCTATAAATTATGCAAAAAAACACGTACCTATAATTCTTCAAGCTTGGTATCCAGGAGAAGAAGGAGGAAATGCCTTAGCAGAAATACTATTTGGAAAATATAATCCTTCCGGAAGGCTCCCAATAACATTTTATAAATCTGTTAATCAATTACCACCTTTCGAAGATTATGGGATGGAAAATCGTACTTATAGATATTTTAAAGGTGAACCACTATTTCACTTTGGTCATGGCATGAGTTTTTCCACTTTTGAGTATTCAAATTTAAAATTATCCTCTTATAGAATAACTAAAAATGAAGAAATAACTGTTTCTTTTGATGTTGTAAATTTAGGAAATTTTTCTGGGAAAGAAGTAATACAACTATACATGAAAAAGAAAAAATCTTCATTTAGAATACCATTAATAGAACTAAAAAGATTTAAAAAAATATCTCTGAAAGAGAAACAAAAGGAAAAAGTTACTTTTAAGTTAAAATATGAGGATTTCTTGATAATAAGCGATGATGGTAGGAAAATCCTTGAACCAGGTGAATTTTCGATTTTTATTGGCGGTAACATGCCACATGAAAAAGGATTGGATAAATTTTTGACCAGTAATATTGATGTATATTAATCTTAATTAAGAAAAACGCAAATAATATAATTAAACAGACTGACTTGTGAAAATAAAATGGATTTAAAAAAAAGTATAGATGATATTTTAACGGAAATAAGTGGTCAGAATGCGTGGAATTGGGTGGCAAAAATCTCTCAATATCATCGCATTCAAGCATCAAGCGGATACCATGATAGTTTGGAAGAAATTAAAAAAGAACTAATTAAAATTGGATATCAAAACATTGAACATTATAAATTTCCAGCTGATGGAGAAAGTCAAGTTTGGGGAATAACTTCTCCTTTACAGTGGGAAATAGAATATGGAGAATTATGGATGGTAGAACCTGAAGAAATAAAATTATGTGGTTTTAATGAAATTCCAATATCAATTGTAACACATTCAAAAAGTTGTGATGTCATTGCTGAAATAATTGATTTAGGTAAAGGAAATGAAATTACTGACTATTTACGAGAAGATTTATCTGATAAAATAATATTAATTTCAAGCTCTACTTACATGTATCACGCTTTTATTGAGCAATCAAATGCTTTAGGTGTGATTTATTATCCAGATTTAAAAAGAACAGGGGAACAATTAGATAAGCGAATATATAATAGTTTCTTTACAACAAAAGAAAGATTAAAAAATGCGAAATTTGGCTTTAGTATTTCTTACAAGCAAGCCATGCATATCAAGGAATTGTTACAAAATGGTCCTGTTAAGGTTCGTGCCATCATAAAATCAGAATTCTTAGAAGGCAATTTGGAGGTCCTAACAACTTCGATAAAGGGGTTAAAGGAGCCAGATAAAGAAATCGTGATAATTGCTCATTTATGTCACCCATATCCAGGTGCTAATGATAATGCAAGTGGTTCAGCAGGTTTATTGGAACTAGCAAGAGCATATAACACGTTAATTAATAAAAAAAAAATTAAACCTCCAAACTTCACTATAAGATTTGTATGGGTACCAGAATTTAATGGTACGATTCCTTGGATGAAAGAACATCTAGATAAAATCAAAAATGTAATTGCTTGTTTAAATTTAGATATGATTGGAGAACATCGACTAAAGATTGGAGATCCCTTAGAAGTTAATCGTACTCCTTATTCAACACCTTCAATAATTAATGATATTGCCTTAATAATAATAAAAAATATAGTTGATAATCCTAAGGCAGTAGATAATGCAGGTACAAAAATTCCGATGAGCTATAGGTTTAAAAGTTTTGAAGGTGGAAGCGACCATGTTTTGTTTATTGATTCATTTTTTGGAATACCCTCCTTAATGTTTGGTCATGAAGATCCTTATTATCATTCCTCAATGGACAATGTTGAATATGTTGATCCAACGGAATTAAAAAGAGTTATCTCGATGGCATTATGTATATCACATTTATTATCAATTTTAGACGACGAATTGATTTTGGAACTTTGGTCCATCATACATACTGGAATTTTATATAGATGGGGGAATGTTATAAAACATTTAGAAACATTAGCATTAACAATTAAAAAAAACAAAAATAATCTAAAAGAAGTATTAGTGGAACATGAGTTGATGGAACAGACTCTCTTAAAATGCTATGTTAAACATGAATTCGAAAACTTAGATTGGTTAAAACAATTCATGACTTCAAATGATATTTTACATCTAGTAAATCTTGCTAAACAAGAATTAAATGAAATCATTAAAATAACCAAGTCAAATTTGATTAAAAGATCAAATTTAGTTAATGAAAATACTGATTTACACGATATTAAGACCGATTTAAACACCTATTGGAGAGCAATTTACGATGGCCCTTTTCCAATTGATAAATTAATGCAATTAAGCATAAAGAAAGAATTTAAGGAATTTATTGAAGAATTGGGTTATCCATTCTTAGGACCGTTAAATGAACTCGTCAATTTAATGGCAAAAAATCTTTCATTATTAGAAATTTCTTGCTATTTATCTTTAGAATATGAACAATTAATCTTGCCTTCAAAAATAAGAAAACTCGTAGAAATATTGGAAGATGAGGGCTTTTTTAAAAAAATTGACCCGTAAATAATTTAAAATTTTATTTTTTTCTAACATCATTCAATTTATCAGATCAAACAAGGATCTTACCAAGAAATCTTCTTTTTTAATATCAAGTTTGCTATCATGAGCGGAATTTAACGGTTTTATATTCGATAAAACAATTTTTCTAGATTCTCCTGGCTCCATCGAGAAGAAATTATCATCCGCTAAAAAATCATATTTTTTAGAATCTATATGAACATAGATTGCTATATTTTTAGTCGAGATAAAAATACTTAATTTATTTTTATTATTCTTAAAGTTTAGGTACTTTTCTAATTCCCAGTTAATTTCTGGATCTTTCAAATTAAATTTCTTAGGATCATCTAAAAACCGAAACCCTCTCTTGATCTCTCCATTTTCACTTAATTTATAAAAAATAACATGATCGTGAGCATTAGATCTATTTATGTTAACATTATTTAATTCTACTTTTTCTATTAGTTGAGAACTACAAGGATTAACTTTTATATCGTGATTTTTATGAGCTATTAAATTATTCTCGGAATTATATATTTTCCATTCAAGTGAACATTCCTTCAACTCTACATGATCATTTGTTATCCAAAATTCGATAAAGTCTTTAGTTTCTAAAATATTTGGAAAAAGCGGAGAATAAAATCTTTTAGCAAAATAGTGTAAGGCTTTCCATCTTCCGAAATAATCAATGGAAGACCAACTTGCTACTGGCCAACAATCATTTAACTGCCAATACAATGATCCCATGCAACGAAAATCATTCCTGTTCCGGCGCCAATGTTCTACGCCATATTCTATTGCTTCCGCTTGAGTTATTTGGGATAAAACTATCTGATCTTCAAAATTTTCTGGAATTAAAAATCTTTTTTTTATGTATCTTAGAATTTTTTTATTTCCAGCAGAATTTTTTTGATGATTTTCCATTATGGGAGAAAACATGTTAAATTGTTCTTGAGGGCAAAATTCCATTATTGTTTTAATTGATGGAAAAGACTCAAAACCAAATTCTGACATGAACCTTGAATAGAAAGTTCTATAAGCTTTAAATGGCTTATTTTGATGCCAAACTTCCCAAAAATGAGAATCTCCTCTATCTGGAGAATTAGAATTAACCCTTCCTAAATCATTCCCTATGAAACCATTTGAAGGTGAACTTGGCCAATAAGGATGCGTCCCATCAAATTTTTCAATAAGATTTGGTAATAATTCTTCAAAAATTTTTAAGTAAGCTTTTTCATAATTTTTAATCAATTTTTCATCTGTGATTTCAGATATGATGAGTTCTAATTTCCATAACCACTCTATTTCGTTATTTCCACACCACAAAGCCAAGCTTGGATGGTTTCTTAATCTTATAACATTTTGAATGAATTCGAGTTCTATATTATTAACGAATTCTTCATTATAAGGATATATCGCACAAGCAAAAGGAAAATCCTGCCATACTAGGATTCCAAATTCATCACACATTTCATAAAATAAATCATCTTCATAAATGCCGCCACCCCATACTCTTAAAAAGTTCATGTTAGCAATCTTAACATCTCTTAAAAGATTCTCATACAATCCCAATTTTTTACCACGAGGAATAAAACTGTCAATGGGAACCCAGTTAGCTCCTTTAGCGAAAATAGGAACTCCATTTAATCTAAAGTAAAAAGT
>CAZIEC010000060.1:0-7049 GCA_964538145.1 uncultured archaeon | reverse complement strand
CCCAGTTAGCTCCTTTAGCGAAAATAGGAACTCCATTTAATCTAAAGTAAAAAGTTTCGCCCCATTTATCTTTTTTCCTTATTAATTTTAAGTCCCTGATCCCAAATTTAGTTTCTAATGCATCAATTATTCCATCTTTGATAATTTCTACTTTCAATTCATGTAAATTAGGTTTACCAAGATCATGAGTCCACCATAATAAAGGATTATTGATTATAAATTCAACATGTTGATTAATTTCTTTCAAACTTGTCTTTTTCTCTAGGATCTCACCATCTGGAGTAATGATATTGAAAAGAAGTTGATAATTTCCCTCTTTAAACTTTTTTGGACTATTGATCAATTCTAAGCTAATAATTATCTTCGCTTGGACAATTTTTAGCTTAGCTAATTCATTTGAATCTAAAATCTCATTAGGATTCTTGTTATATGTTAATTCTTGATCGATTTTTAGAGAGTTTATTAAAAGACCATCATGACATATTATTTCTACATTTTTCCAAATTCCGATGTCGGGTAATTTTGGTCCCCAATCCCAACCAAAAGAATATTGAGCTTTTCTCAGATATGGAATTCCCGGCAATGAATCATTTGTCTTTAAATTAGTTCCATGCTTTTTTATCATTTCTTCAGCGTGCTTTAACGGACTTTTGAAGAAAAGCCTTATCGTATTAATGCCCTTTCTTAAAATATTATGAATATCGAATTCATGTGTTTTAAACATGTTTGAAGTCTTTCCTATGAAAGTATCATTTAGAAAAATTTTTGCAATTAAGTCTATTCCATAGAATCTTAATAGAATATTGGAATAAGAAAGAATTTCTTCTTTTATTTCAAAACTTTTTTCAAAGATCCAATCAGATTCATGGATCCAATTAACCTCATGTTCATTATTGCCATAAAAAGGATCCGGTATTATTTTGTTATTTATTAATGCCTCATAAACAGTTCCTGGAATGTCAATCGTGGTTTCAATTTTCCTTTCATTATTTATTACTTTCCAAGTTCCATTTAAAGCGATTTTTTTAACCCTTTTCACTTTAATCCCGAAAGTTATAATAGATTAAATTATATACGTGAAATTTTCATCTTTCAAGATCCAGGAGCGCAAGAATTTATCTTTCTTTCTTGATTCCCAGATATTTTCAATGTTATTTATTCCCTCGATTAGTTTCTCAAGTAAATCTTGCTTTACTTTATAATCTTCATGGGATGGATATAATTCAACCTCGCTATTATTAATGCATAAATCTAATAATTTTGATAAACTATTGAGGATTATAGGGAAATCCCTTTTTTTAGGAAGATATATGGCACCATAATGAGCTGTATCACCTGTAAATAATTCATTTCGATTAGAAAGGAGAGAAATGGATCCTGGAGAATGCCCGGGAGTGTGAATTACCTTCAAAGAAATGTTTCCTAAATCAAATTCTACGCCTTCTCGAATAGGATTAATTTTAGAAGGGGGTAAAAGTTTAAAGTCTTTTTTTTCATATCTCTTAACTACATTCTTAGAAGAATCTTTAATAAAGGAGATATCTAATGGTAAACACGCCATTCTTACTTCATTTTCGTGAATATAAATTTCATTAAACTCGTCATTAGACCCTCGGTGGTCAAAATGCGAATGCGTGTTTATTACAATTAAATCTTTCCCATCAATAAGCTTCATTACAATCGGATTTAATTTAAATAATCCACATCCCGTATCAATTAGAGCTGCCTTTTTTTCTCCCACTATAAGAAAGATATTCACGTATTTAGTATAAAATCTTGGATCAATTTCATCCAACCTTTCTCTAATGATGAATAAATTTTCAGTAATTTCTTTTATTTCAAACCAATCTTTATCATGAATGTTTGTCATAATTAATTAAATTTATTTATTATTCAAGAAAATTATACACATTAATGTTATGAGAATTTGATTATTTTAAAATTTATTGTTGAGAAAAATGGAAAATAAGGATTCTATTAACAACAATAGTTTAAATGAAAAATTTTTACCATATCAACCGCGCATGAAACCACCGCAACCAGATTCTCTTAATGTGAAGCGCACTATTTTCTTTTCATTTGCGTTTTTAACGGTTTTATTGGCTTGGTCATACTTTAATTTCAAGGTACCTTTAATTTTGGATAGAATTTTGACTGGAAATCCATTTAAAGATGTTCTAAAAGGGTTTATAATGGCTTTAGATAACTTGATAGCTGTATTTTTACAACCATATTTTGGAGATTTAAGTGATAGGACAAAAAGCCGATTCGGTCGTAGGATGCCATTTATCATTGTAGGCATTTTGAGTTCTGCTATATTTTTCGTTCTCATTCCATGGATAAAAGTATTTATTGGTCTATTTTTAATTATATTTTTGTTTGACCTCGCAATGTGTTTATATCGATCACCTTCTATTGCTATCCTGCCTGATTATACACCCGAAGCTGTATATTCCAAAGGAAGCGCAATTCAACAATTCATTGCAAATATGGGAGGATTAATTGGTTTTATAATTCCCATGATAGTAAACTTAATTCCCAATATTTCCGCCGAATGGGTTGACGCAACTGGTTTTTTAATTGTAAGCATTTTAATGGTTATATTATTAATTTTATTAGTAATATTTGTTAAAGAAACGCCTACGGGAGACAAATTCTTTCAAATTACAGATAAAAAATTTGAAGTAGATAAATTAACATACCGGATTAGAGAAGTCGATGATATTCAATTAAAAGAAGTAGAAGAAGCTAAAGGTTTCAAATCATATAGACAAGCCATAAAAATCATAAAAGAACATCGGGATTTTGCTTACTTTTTGGGTGCTATATTTTTCATGTATTTAGCTTTTGCCTCGGTTGAAGCTTTCTTCTCAAGTTTTGCCATGGATTATTTGGGTTTGTATCAACAAGCATTAATTGAGACTGGAAATGTTGCTGATGCTATTAAATTAGCCGAATCACGTGCAGGAACTTTATTCTTGGCGTATGCTGCTCCTATGATCGCTTCAGCGTATTTTGTTGGCATGCTTGGACAAGCAAAAAAAGTAGGTAGGAAAAAAGCAGTAAAAATTTTCCTTTCTTGGTTAGTTGCATCGCTTCTTATAATGACATTGATAGTTGTTCCAATTGTTTATCATAATAACATTCCAATTTTGATTATAACGGTTCTTACTCTAATCTCAATTCCATGGATGGGATTTATCGTTAATGGTTTTTCAATTTTATGGGCATTAGCACCAGAAGGAAAAGTAGGTATCTATACTGGAATCTATTATACGTTTAATCAAACAGCATACACGGTCGCACCAATCCTATTTGGTAGTATTTTAATGATTTTTACTAGTTTCGGCGATTTTCGATACATTGTCATGTTTCCTTTTGTTTTAATTTGCGTCATTATAGCATTTCTATTTTTCATTAAAATAAAAGGAGGAGAAACTAAAAGCGGAAGAATTTCTCATTAATATTTCTTTTTTTTCTTTCATTTTAAGAAAAAATCAAACATACTAAAATATATTACGAATTTTTTTATATAGAATATAAACTTAAATATAGTATGAAAGAAAGAGATTTATTTCCCGATTATACACCTAAGACGACTCCAGACACAATACATGATTATTGGAGAAAACCCAGTTTTATTTTTGACATCCTTAATGAAATAGGAAATCCTACTTTAGAAAACTTTCCAAAAATAATAAATTACTTTAATGAATATAAGGACAAAGCTAAAAAGCATCCAGGCTATTTTAAAGAGGGAAATGTAATCTTAGGAGCTGACGAAAACCAATATTATCCTTCAGAAGAAGAGCTTTTAGTATCAGAATTAGGAAAATTGATAAAAGAAATTGTTCAAACTTATCCAAAGGAACAATTAAAAATAATAAAAATGAGAAAAGGCATAAAATCGCAAAAATTATCCTTTCATGAAATTAAATTTAGGCACGTGGATGTTATGGGTTCAGGAAGATTTTTTTATGCTGTTAAAGATCCAAAAAAAACTGAAATTGTGTTGTAATATCGTGGTATTGATCTAAAATTAATCTTTTCAAGCAATTATTATTAAGGAAAAATTTCTTTAAGTTAATGATAGTTATCATAAATACTTGGAGTGATAGATATTAGTGAAAAGCTGAAAGATGAATCTTTTGTTAGAATATGGAAAATTCGTGAGAAGATTCAAGAATTAGAAAATCTAAAAAATGATTCTATTAAAATTTTGAAAAATATTAAATCTTTAGATAAATCAACCAGGAAAATTTATATATCTGACATAAAGGAATGTTATTATTCTATTGTTGCTGCTTGGGTCATGCTTGAAGTTTCTATCGATGATCTCTCAAATTTGAATTCGTCGAAATTATTTTTAGATGCAGCAATAAGTAATTTCTCTAGATTCATTAGCGAATTAAAAACATTAAATAACTCCAAAATCACCCGTTTAATCAATAAACTAAATAAATCTTTTGATAAGTGCATTAAAGCATTTAAAAATGAATATGAAAACTTGGCTCCAAGCAGTACAAAATTCCCTAGTTATATTCCAAAGGTCATTAAAGTATCAGATTCAGAATATAGATTGCCCTGTTCTGTTTGTGGAAATATTGCAGTTATTTTTAGAATTGGCGTGAGTAGATTCGAAAAAAGGCCTTCACTTATTTTTGAAGGTATTACACATACGACCTCATTAAGTAAAGATCTCGCCCCTGAATTGTTTAAAATATTAGATCATCAAGATCTAAAAAAGGCACATCAATTCATGAAAAAGTATCATTCTTATGAAGGTTTGGATGCATATTGTCCCCAATGTGATAAAATATATTGTAGAAATCATTATAATGCGTTAGAAGAATGGGATGAAGGATTTTATGATTATACAGAAGGTACTTGCCCAGAAGGACATACAAGAATTATTGATGATTAAAATTGATAGATGTTTATTTTTACTAAATTTTAAATAAATTTTATTAATTACATTTTAAAATTAAAATATCTAATTAAATTCTTTAAACATTTATTTTTAATAAAAAAAATTATTGTATAGTTTATGCATTTTCCAATTCTTTCCGGCGTTCTTCTAAAATTTTGCGAACTCTGTCTCTATCTCTGGGATATGTAAAGTAAACCAGTGTAAATAGTATCAAGCATAAAATCCAAGGAATAAATGCTACAAAAAACATTCCTTGTGCAAGGGCATGCATATTTGCCAATCGAAGACTTGTTGGTAAATCTTTAATCTCAACACCCATTGGTGGAGTAGTAAATCCAAAAAAAGCAGCAGCCATGCCTACAAAAATTGAACCTAATGCTCCAAATGATCCTTCAAACATTCGATCAACAGAAAAAACACTACTTCTCATTTCTGGTACAAAAACTTGACTAAATATAGGATTATTACAGCCCACGCCAGCCCAGGTTATGAGTAATCCAGTAATAGTTCCTACAATTACATATAAGAATAAAGATGATGTATTCATTGGAATGATATAAAACATTACAAATGTCAGAGGAATTCCAGCAAATACAGAAATCTGGGCAATCATGATCCTACCCTTATCGGGATATTTTTTTTCAGCAATGTCGCCTAAAATTCCGCCAATTAAATTTCCAATAGCAGCGCCTATTGCAACTAATGAAAACATTAATCCTGATGTCAAGGGATCAAAACCTACATATTCGAACCAGACAACCATGAAAAGAATGCCATTCCAAGGAATCGTTCCAGCTAATCCTTGAAGAACAATTAAAATAAATGTCTTGTTTGTAAAAATCTTTTTATAATCGGATAATTTTAATTTATACTTTTCTGCTTTTTCTAATGTAATTTTCCCTTTCAATTCAGGCTCCATTTCTCCTCGTATTGGATCCTTTGCAAAAATCAGCGTGAAAATGCCTATCAAAATACTAATTACACCCCATATGATGAAAACATATCTCCACGTATCTAACCCGAAAATGGATGGGCTTATTGAAACGATAGTAGTAGCAAAAAGGGTACCCAAGATAATTCCAAATACTCCCGTCAAACCTAACCAACCATATGCTTTACCTCGCTTGTCTGGGGGAAAATAATCTGAGATGAGTGATTGAGCAGTAGGCACGATTACGGCTAATCCAATTCCCGTAATCGCTCTATAAATCAATAAATCAATGTAGCTTACACCAAATGCCACTAAAATCGTAAATATTGCCCAGATAAAACATCCTATTGCTAAAATTTTTCGCCTTGAATGTTTATCGCTAAACCATCCCCAAAATGGTGAAGAAATGGATTGAAGAATTGACCTAACACCAGTAAGCGTGCCTAATTGGATGATATCTATTCCAAGGCTACTTTGAATTTGAGCATATAAAGTTGGAAATAATTGGGCATCAGAATTGCCGATGATATTTGCCAAATTTATTGATACTTGAGTTCCTTTTCTCCCAGGAATTTCATTTGATTTTTTTTCATCATTTTCTTTCTTACTTACCAACGTTCTTCACTTTTCAAATATATTTTTAATTAAATTAATGTTAATCAATTTTTGATTTAATTTTGTTAAATAAAAAAATTATCTTGTTTTATATTGAGAATGCAAATGTTGTAATTGGTAATTGCTTTTTGATGGATAAATTAATATCATCTCTTGATAAGATCCATATATTTTGAATAAATCATATTATAAATTTTGCTATTAATATCGTTAAACTTCATTTTTTATGCATTGTATTTTTTTTATTTTGATTTATATTGATATTACTCGTTATTATACTATTAAGTTTTTTATTATAAATGATAATCCCGCCAATAACATTTAGTTTTAAAGAAATTTTTTTAATCTTCATCTCATTATAGCATTATATCATTAAATTTTATTGCTATAATAAGAATAATGTCTAATATTCGCACAAATTAAAAAAGCTTTATTCTCTCTTTAAAAAAATCTTTAAATGAAGAAAAAATGTTACAAATTAAACTGATTAAATTTTGGGCTCTGTGAAGGATTAATACTGATAAAATTCATTAATTCTATAAAAAAAATTAATTATATCACATTTATGGGTTT
>CAZIEC010000059.1:3655-13855 GCA_964538145.1 uncultured archaeon | reverse complement strand
GAGATGAAAAAAGACAGAGATTTATATTGGGATGAGTTGATGAAAGAAAAGGATGACAACGTTTATATCGAACCCGAACAGTTAGATAGTACCGATCCTTCTTATATCTTATACACTAGTGGTACAACTGGAGTACCTAAAGGAGTCTTGCGGGATACAGGAGGACATTTAGTTGCACTTTATCATTCGATGAAATCAATATTCAATACGGATACAGATGACGTATTTTTTGCTACGAGTGATATTGGATGGGTTGTTGGGCATAGCTACATCATTTATGGGCCGTTATTTAAAGGATGCACTTCAATAATTTATGAAGGAACGCCAATTTACCCAGATCCTAGTATATGGTTTAAGATCATTGGTAAATTCAAGGTTAACACGGTATTTTCTGCCCCAACTGCTTTTAGAATTCTCCGTAAGTACGATGAAAAATATATCACCGAAAATGATTTGAGTTCCCTTAGGACCATATATTTAGCCGGAGAACCTTTAGATAAATCGACTTATGAATGGATGAATAGAGTTTTAGGAGAAAATGTTGCCATAATTGATAATTACTGGCAAACAGAAACCGGATGGCCAATTTTGGCGAACCCTTACGGCATTGCTCCATTAAAAGTCAAGCCTGGAAGCCCCACAAAACCAATGTGGGGATGGAACCTTTTAGTTGTTGATAATGAGGGAAATGAGGTTCCTAAAGGCACGAAAGGATTTTTAGTTGCCATTCCTCCAACTCCTCCTGGAGTATTATTGACAGTTTATAAAAATGATGAAAGATACGTGAATTCATACTATAAAGCATTTCCGGACAAAATGTACTATGCTACTGGAGATTATGCAATAGAAGATGAAGATGGATACTTCTTCGTATTAGGACGTGCTGATGAAGTCATAAAAGTTGCCGGACACAGGTTAGGTACTGGAGAAATGGAAGCAGTTTTAAACACGCACCCTAAAATTGCAGAAGTTAGTTGCATTGGCGTTGCTGATGAGATAAAAGGAGAAGTACCCGTAGCAATGATAGTTCTAAAAGAAGGAGTTACCGGAGATGAGCAATTAAGAAATGAATTAAAAACCTTGATAAGAGAAAAAATTGGACCTGTAGCTACACCAAAAGCTATTTATTTTGTAGATGCACTACCAAAAACTAGGTCTGGAAAAGTCATAAGGCGTGCTATTAAAAACCTCGTTGAAGGAAAAGATCCGGGCGATTTGAGCACGATTGAGGATATTAGCGTGATTGATAAAATTAAAGAAGTAATACAAAAAGAAAAAAATTAAAAATAATTTAATTCTTTTTTTCTTGTTTTTAATCCTTTCTTAGTTACAGAGGAAAACTAGTTTTTACTTGTGAAATACTTTGGAGTTTCTGTTCTTAAGGACTATGAAAATAATGATTGAAACAACATTTAACGTAAGAAATAATAGTGGATAACCAGGTATTGCCATTCCTTCACCTGCAATGTTAAGACAGTCCGATAATCTATATATTAAAAGACCATATGAACCTGCTGCTAAAACTGCATAATTTGAATTACAATCTATTCCATAGCCTCTTGCTCCGCCAGTTGTAGTCCCCATTATTCCTACATGTTCTGGATTTGTAAAAGAATGATAGTTAATAATATTAAGACCATCAGCATAATCTGCAGCAAATACTAAATTGCCCGTTGAATCAGCATGATATAAATCATGTACATAGCTACCAATATCAACCATCCCCAAAACTGATGGTGATGCCGGATTCGTTATATCTATGAAATATACTTGACCATAAGAATTTCCAGCAACTAATCTTGTATCTGATATTTTGTACACGCTATATGCAGTATATGCAATATCTACTGAACTATAAAGTTCTGGAAGTCCACTTGAATTAATTTGAAAAATAAGAACATTATTTCCTCCAGCAGCATAAATGAACCCTTTAGCATCATCTACATAAATGTCTCGAAGATAATTTTGATTATAACCCGAATATTTTCCATCAAATAATAAAGTAGGATTATTTAAATCTGTTATATTAATAATAGGTAATCCTGAGGAGTATGCCGCACAATAAACGTAATTTCCCGAAATTTCAACATCATAAACAGTGCTACCAACGTTTATTTCTTTTGTCCTATTTGGATTATCTTTTAATATAACGTTAAAGATATAAACATTATTACTAGCCCCAACAATAGCAATGGTCTCAGCTGGATTAACATCTATACAATGTGCGCTATCTGATCCATACCTTGCTCCTGATCCAATCAAAGTAGGATTGGTTGGATTTACAATTGAGACAATCCTAAGTGCATAATCTCCACCATTCTCTGCAATATAGGCATAATTAGTACTTACAACAACGTCTTCAAAAGAATTATTTGTAGGATAAACACCGATATTCTTCTCTCCAAATGCTTGAGCTTTAACATTATTAACCAGTGAAAATGTGACTAATAAAAGAATGGTTATGGTAAAAATATTAATATCTCTCTTTTTTCTCAATTTCAATTACCCTCTAATATAATTCATGTTAAATGTCTATATTTAATGAATTTTAAATAAAAATAAATAAATTCTGATATATAAAAATGCTGTGTTTTAGATATTTCTAGAAAATTGTCTAAATTTTTTAAGTCTTTAACTTTCCCAAATTTTAAATTTTTAACACAAGAATTATATTTATAACATTAAAAAATTAAAAGGAAATGAGAGAATGAGCGAAAAATTTAACGTATTATTTATAATAACGGATGCTCAACGGGCTGATCACATGGGGTGCGCGGGTAATCCTCACGTGAAAACACCAAATTTGGATCGTCTAGCCAAGCAAGGAACCCGATTTACTAATTATTTTTGTACGAACCCTATATGCATGCCAAATAGGGCTACTTTGGCAACTGGACTTTATCCAAATGTTCATGGCGTTAGAAGTAATGGAATAAACTTGTCCGAAAATATTACTACAATTATAGAAGTTTTAAGAAAAAAGGGTTGGCATACAGCAGCAATTGGAAAGATTCATCATCAGTATTGGCTTGGTCGATTTAAGCACAAGTATCACTCCTATGAGGGGTTGGATGAGTGGGCGGATAAAAAGGTGACTTCAAAAAATTTTCCAAGCCCCTATTACGGTTATGAAGAAGTGGAACTCATTTCCGGAAATGGAACAGTATGCACGGGACATTATTTAGAATGGTTGGAAGAAAGAGCTCCAAATTATGCCAATAAGATGCGAAAGACCGTAAAAAATTATGATAATTTATTTAGCCTTTTTTGCGATGAAATTCCGGGAGAATATTATATTACGACTTACATGAAAGAGAGGACATTAAATTTCCTGGAAAGACATGTTAAAGGTGAACATGGAAACAAGCCATTTTATCTGCATTGTTCTTTTCCCGATCCTCATTATCCAATATATCCGCCCAAGGAATATCGGGACATGTATAAACCTGAAGATATTGAACTACCTTCAAGCTTTAATGACATAGAAAAATTATACAATCATGAGTTTTTAGGCCCACATTTAAAGAAGCCTCCCTTTAAAAAAGCGTTCTTACGAGAAAGCACGGAAGAAGAAGTACGTAAAATTACAGCCTTAACTTATGCTGCAATCTCATACGTGGATGCTGTCATGGGGCAAATATTAGCATTCTTAGATAAAAGTGGATTATCAGAAAACACGATCGTTTTATTCTCAAGCGATCATGGTGATTTAATGGGAGATCACGGCTTATTGTTTAAAGGTCCATGCCCATTTAATGGTGTATTGCAATTACCTTTAATTTGGAAAGTACCTGGATTAACTAAACCAGGAACGGTATCAGATTCTTTAGTAAGTTCCATAGACATACCAAAAACAATTTTAAATCTTTTAGGTATTAGAGAACGACACCATCCTCCGGACATGCAAGGCGTTGACATTACTCCCATATTAAATAATCCCGAAGAAAAATTAAGAGATTGTTGTTTTATTGAGAATGATGAAGAAATTGGGCCACTCAATTCAAGACTAAGGCATTTAATCACTGAAGATTATAAATTGACGGTTTATGAAAGCTTACCTGGATTTGGAGATATTTATGATAGGAAAAATGATCCTCATGAATTGAATAATCTTTGGCACGATAGAAATTTTAGAGACAAGAGATTTGAATTGGTAGATAAGCTATTACATGAAAATCTTAAGGCTCAATCCCGTTGGCCGAAAAGGATTGCTGGGACATGACCCAAGGTTTAATATTAAATAAATAAACAAGCAAACTGTTAACTCTAAATTTTTTTCTAAATATTTGATTATTAATTAAAAAAATAAGAATAATAATTTTAAATTACATTACGATAACTTCTGCTTCGCCATCCGTGACTATTTCATCATTTTGATTGTATACTTTCGTATCAACTTTTATGAATTTCAATTTTCCATCTTTTTTGGTATATTTTTCTTTTACTGTCGCAACTGCAGTTAATGTATCTCCAATGTATACTGGTTTTTTAAACATGACGTACTGATTTGCATATAACACACCTGGACCAAATAATTTCACTCCTAAAACTGCTGAGATTAATGCGACACTAAAAGCCCCATGAACAACACGCTTTCCAAACATTTGAGTTTTAGCAAATTCTTCATTCATGTGGAGGGGATTAAAATCACCACTTATTCCAGCAAATAATATCACATCTGCTTCTGTTACCGTCTTTGAATGAGATGCAGAATCTCCTACATTATAATCTTCAAATTTTACGGTTTTAAATTCTGGCATAAATTTATTTAATGCATTTAATGATAAAAATATTAATAATTGATTGAATCGATTTTGAATGAATAAAACTTTTTCTTTTTGAAACTATTCTTGATAAAATTTTATTTTTATGTGAGAAAATTTTGGCACCAAAATCAAAACATTAATGAATATTGCCAGATTTTTCATAATGTTAATTAAATAGATTTGATTGATGGGAATAATGAGAAATTTTAATGATACAAGAAAGTCTATTCCATTATTATGCTTAATTAGATTAGTTCATGGTCTCGGGGCTGGAATGTTCGATGTTGTTTATCAACCATTCTTACTAGATTTAACCGGTTCATTATTCATTATAGGAATTTTAATAACATTAGGAAGTATCATGCAATTTCTTCCCACGCCAATAATTGGAAGACTTTCTGATAAATATGGAAGGAAAAAGATTGCTCTCATGAGCATCCCCACATACATAATTGGTTTATCATTTTTAATTATTTCTACTCAAAATAGTATCATCTTGATTAGTATGGGGATATTATTTTATTTTCTTGGATTTCCAATTAACGACATGAATATTCAATTTTTAGTGTCAGAAAGCAGTGAAAAGTCAAAGGGAATGATGTATGGTGTGACCATGTTTTCGCTTTTTTCTGGTCGTATTGGAGGAAACTTATTTGTAATTTTTTTCCAAGGATTTGACACTAGAATTTATTTCATGATTTATATTGTATTATTAGTATTAGAAGGAATAATTATATTAATCTTACCGATTAAAAATGGCATTAAAAAAGATAAAGAAATAATAACTCTTGATGAAAAAGTAAAAAATAATAAAATTTGGTTGAAAATGATTAAAGAACCTAGAATGCGAGCTATTCTCATCTTTTTTACTGCTGATATAATTATATATAGCATTCCTCTTTCCATATATACCGGCGGATTAAGAGATTATTATGGCTTAACCTACGAAAACATAGCATTTATTTCTTTTTGGTTAAATTTAACGAATATGGTATTTCAAATACCCGCTGGAAAGATTACTGATAAAATTGGGAAAAAACTAGCTTTATTCTTGAGCGAAACTTTTGGTCTCACCTTTTTTACCTTAAATATAATAGGTTCGATACTATGGTCTATGGGATTCAATAATTTGTTGCTTCTCTTTCTCGTGTTGGCAAACATCTCTTTTGGATTTTCAGTCGTAACCTTCATTCCAGCAGAATTAATAATATTAACGGATTTAGATAGAGAAAGAAAAGCTGAATTATTTGGAATCATCTCATTCATTCGAGGAATTGGAACCATTCCCACTGGTGTTATCGGAGGATTCTTAATCGTGAATGTTGGATACATTAGCCCCTTTATAATCGCATTTTTAGGTATAATATTCGAAATCTGGTTTTTGTTAAGGTATTTTAAAGATTAAAATTTCATTAAATAGAAAAATCAAAAGAATTAAAATAATTCCAGAATTGTAGTTTTTAGAATCATCAAATTTATCTAAATATAAAAATTAGGTGAAGTTATGGGAAATTTAGCAAGAAAAGTAGCAATTATTGGCGCTGGAATGTCTAAATTTGGAAGACACTTTCCCATCAAGCGAAATCCAGACCTTTGGATCGACGCATGGGCAGAAGCAATTAAAACTGTCGATAATGGCATCGAACCAAAAGATATAGACGCTTGTTATGTTGGAAATTATTCTTCAGATTTATTTAATCATCAAGGACACTTAGGACCACAGATGGCAAACCTTGTAGGCCTTACTCCAAAACCTGCAGCCAGGTTTGAAGGAGCTTGTGCAAGTAGTGGCATTGCTTTAAGGCAAGCAATCATTGCCATAGCATCTGGAATCCATGATGTAATTGCTGTCTGTGGTTGTGAATCAATGACCGAAGTTTCAACGACATTAGTCACGGATACCTTGGCAACAGCATCCGATAACCTGTTCGAATATCCCGCGGGAGCAACTTTTCCAGGATTGTATGCCGCAGTTGCTTCAGCTCACTTTCATGAATATGGGACCACTCCTGAAGATTTAATGCATGTTGCAATTAAAAATCACGAGAATGGTAAAGAAAATCCATATGCTCAAATGCAGCAATCCATCAGAGATATAATGGAGAGTAAAAAAGCAAAACTAGCAAAAAAAGGCGAAAGTGTTCCAGATTGGAAGGACGAATTTGATTTTCTTAAAAGCTCTGCTAATCCAATGATAGCATCTCCACTTCGATTATTTGATTGTTCTTTAGTAACTGATGGCGCTGCTTGCGTTTTTGTAGCGTCCGCCGATGTTGCTAAGAAATTCACTGACACGCCCATTTGGATAGTAGGTACGGGGCAAGGTAGTGCGGCTTTATCCTTACATGATCGTGATTCTTTAACTAGTTTCATAGCTACTAAAGAAGCTGCTAGGCAAGCTTATAAAATGGCGGGAATAACTCCAAAAGACATTCAAATTGCAGAAGTCCATGATTGCTTTACCATTGCAGAAATCGTGGCACTAGAAGATTTAGGTTTTTATGAAAAAGGAAAAGCAGTAGATGCTATTAAAGAAGGAGTGACCAAGAGAGATGGAGAATTACCTATTAATACTTCAGGTGGATTGAAATCTAAAGGACATCCTGTCGGGGCAACCGGTGCTGCTCAAGCAGTGGAAATATTCAAGCAAATGAGAGGTATTGCTGAGAGAAATAGACAAGTCAAATTCGATGTTCAAACGGCATTAACTCACAATCTAGGAGGATCCGGAGGCACGTGTGTAGTGACCATTTATAAAAAATAGAGGAGGTTATGAAAGTGTCAGAAAATAACAATGAAATTACAATCCAAAAATATTTAGAATATATCCAACAAAAGAAATTGATGGGTTCTAAATGCAAGGATTGCGGTGAAATTTATGCACCACCAAGAAGATTATGCATTAAATGTAATTCTTTAAATCAAGAATGGATCGAATTTTCTGGAAAAGGAAAACTCGCTGCTTTCTCGTGCATCCATGTTGGAACTACTTACATGGTTAATAAAGGTTATTCGATGAAAAAACCATATTGCTTTTCCGTTATTAAATTAGACGAGGGTCCGATGATTTCTGGTCAATTGATTGGTGTAGATGAAACCAAACCAGAAACGATCAAGATTGGAATGCCAGTGAAAGTTACATTCATTGAAACCGAATTGCCTGGAGGAGAAACCAAAATAGACTTAGGATTTGAACCCGCTTAAAAAATCCGAATTTATTTCTTTTTATTTTTATATCATTATTATAAATCGTTTTTATTGTAATATTTTTCATTATCATGGTGAATTGACATCAAGAAAAAATATAAGATAATTCTAATTATATCGATTCTTTTCGTGTTAATAATGTCAATCTTGTTTTCTTTAATTGGATTTTCGAAAATAACTATAAAAAATATTAACATTAATTTACTATTCAATGAAAATATTGCATTTAAACACTTGGAAAATCAAATTAATCTAAATAAAACTTCTTATAGGATTCCTGGAACAAAGGGTCGAGAAGAATGTGCCAAGTACTTCATATCAGAATTCAAAAAAATCGATCCAAACTTCACTTTTATTATTCATAATTTTAGTATTCAAGGTATTGAATGCCAAAATCTACTCTTTAAATTAAATGAAAAGAAACCAAACATTCTCATTCTTGGTGCTCATTATGATACTAGGGCTAAAGCCACTAAAGATCCAATCATTGAGAAAAGAAATTTACCTGTACCTGGTGCCAACGATGGAGCTAGTGGATGTGCCGTGTTATTAGAATTAGCTAGAGTTTTATTTTCTCGGAGATTGAACCTTTCTGTTCAAGTTTGGTTTACTTTTTTTGATGCTGAAGATCAAGGATATGATTTAGATCATGGAATGAACGGATGGGACTGGTGTGAAGGATCAAATAAATTCGTCCAAGATATTGCATCATTTTACAATAATTCTGAAGAATACTTTGAAGCAATGATATTGTTAGACATGGTGGGTGGGACAAGCTTACAATTTATAGCTGAACAATATTCAACTTCCTCATTATTAAACGAAATCTTTGAAATTGGTAGACAATTAGGACATGTTAAAGAATTTCCTCAATTCCCAATATCAGCGAGCATTATAGACGATCACGTCCCATTTTCAAACCTTGGAATCCCAACTGCAGATTTAATCATTAATTTCTGGAATAATCCTGATTGGCCCTATCATCATACCACTAATGATGATTTAAATAATGTAGTAAATAGGAGCTTGGGAATCACCGGAAAAACCATCGAGCAATTTGTATGTAATAATTATTATAATTCAAATTATAATAATTATAAGGGGAATAGACCTTGGAAAGTGGATGTTTACGTGATGGATTCAGATCTTTTCTTGTTTTTAATTATTGTATTGCCTGTAGTTGGAGTTTCGATTGTTGTATTAATAACAATAAAATATAGAAGGAGAAAGGAACAAATAAATTAGAAATACATCCTGATTCCAAATAATATCAGCACGATTGATAAAATGATCTTTAAATAAAAACGTGGAATCTTGTCAGAAATTTTGGCTCCTAAAATTGCTCCAACAACGGAACTAAGTCCTAATAAAATTCCAATGAAAATATCAACTTGACCGAATAAAAACTTAGAAATTGAATTGAAGATCGCAGTTATAAATACCATTGACGTGGAAATTGCGGTCGAATAATGAATGGGAAATCCTAACATGATATTTAAAACTGGCGTGCTTATCACGCCACCACCAATTCCTAACAAGTTAGAAGCAAAACCAGCAATAAAGAATAATGGAATTCCAGCTTTCAAGTTCTTTTTATAATTTAATTTCTCGAAAAATTTATTGTTCTTAAAATCAAGCACTTGAACCTCATTTTCGTTGTCCTTTTTTAATTTAATAATACCGACTATCATCAAATTCAATCCAAGTATAATTAATACGGTTCCAAATAAAAATTCTAAAATTGTATTATCAAATTTTACCATTAATAATAATATGGTGCTGGCAATACCACCTAACACGGAAAACACGCCATAGATTAACGTGATCTTGATCTCAGTCCGCTTTTGTTTCATGTAAGCATAGAACCCGGCAGCAGAAGTAAATAAAATTACGAAATTAGAAGTATCGATTGAAATATTGATTGGAAATAATAAAAAAAGCGTCATGAACGCAACATAAAAAACTCCACCTCCCATTCCAGCAATCGTGGAAATTATGCCAAATATGACACCTAAAAAAATGATTAATAATATAATAAACCAACTAATTTCCATGTAAAAGTATAAAAATTAATTACTTAATAATTTAAAGGTTCAAACCCTTTTTAATAAGCATGTCTATCTAACATCTCACTATACTTTGGCGTTAGCAACTAATTCAAGCGCATGCTCGACTCTGTTTCTGATCTCTGTAAAATTGCCACTACTTATCAAATCTTTCTTAACTA
>CAZIEC010000059.1:0-3555 GCA_964538145.1 uncultured archaeon | reverse complement strand
TTAAAACTGTACCCGCACCAAGTAAAATTTCTGGAAATTTTTCACTAATTAAGCGAATTGATTTCTCGGCAGCACGCGTCCTAAATGTTATCTCCAAAATTGGTAATCCCGCATCCAATAAAGTCTTACTAAGATTCGTTGCATTTTTCAAATCCTCAATTACAGCCACGGGAACAACCCCATATTTTTCCATTGTTTTAAAAATACTCATGATAAATACCTTGAATAATTTAAATTTTATTTCTTAATTATGCTATCTTTTTTTTTAATAAATTATTTATAATTGCTTAACTTTCTCTTTTTTTAATGCCCAAAATCGCTCGATGCTTGGTATTATCGATATAAACCTTGAGCAAATCAAAATTCTTGAAAATTTCATCAATTTTTTCTAATGTAAAAAAATGGTGTGGAAGCCCTTCTTCTGGACCATTTAAAGGCATGTAGGTATTTGGTTCCACCTCCTTCATTTGCCAATCATCAATTCTACTCCCTCCTTTCAATATGGGAACGGTAATAAAAATCACACCATTCTTTTTTAAAACACGCTCCATTTCGCTTACAGTAAAAAGAATCTCCTCCAAAAGATTATGATGGATTACTTGTATGCTTATTATAGCATCAAAAAAATTATCGCTATATGGAAATCTCTCCTCCATTCTATGCAATTTTAAATCAGCAGTCAAGCCCTCTTCTTCCAACCACTCCTTAGCTAGCTCTAATGCTCGAGCAGAGGCGTCAAATCCAAATACTTCAAAACCCTTCTTAGAAAAATATACTAAATGACGACCGCTACCGCAGCCCAAATCTAATATCTTTTTAATTCCTCTTTCTTTAAAAAAAGATACAAGAAATCTTGCATCAGAATGGGGCCGAGTAAACACTTTTCCCCTTTTTGAGAAAATGAATTCCCAGTCCGGCATCGCAACAAATAAAAAAATAAAATTAATTCAATTTAAATTGTCTTAATAATCAATCATAGTTGCACTCCCAAAAATATCTTCCATGCTTTTGTTTGAATGCCTCTGCAACTTCGTCAATTTTTGGTCGTATGAATTCATGGCCATCAGGAAAGCACTCGTAATTTACCGGTATTGGTCCCAAAACTTCACCATCTACTTGACAGGAATATGGCTCATCCTCGTCATGATTTAACATCTCAATCCTCACTTTTTTACTAGTATATTCTTCTATGTTGGGATGTGGTAAAACTTCAGCCTTGTACATCTTGTTAAAATCTTTTAATAATCTCAACTTTTTCATGTTAAGAACATTCACGTGGAAAATTCCATCGTTAACCCTTGCCTTCTGACATATATACATCCAACCTCCATAACTGGGGCCATTCGCAACAGCTACTAAATTTGAAGGGCCCTCATATTTATCATCGTCCGTAACTACTCTTATCTCTTTATTCTTCCATGTTATAATTGTATTTATCACCTGTAGAACGTAATTCTTCGTGCCCTTGAAAATCTTCCTCATCTCATTCGTTCGCCTGGTAACTTCAGCATCAAATCCTTGAGAACCAATTCCCAAAAAATAACGCTTCACTCCTGAGTCAGTAATAGCTAAACCTATATCTGCTGGCGAACTGTAGCCCTCAGCTATTACCTCACATGCACGCTTGATGTCTGGTAATATTCCAATAGCTCCCGGTATGTCATTGCCAGTACCCATCGGAATGAACCCAACTAATGCTTTTGTCCCTGAATTTATGACTCCATTCATTACCTCATTACATGTACCATCACCACCAGCGCCTATTACCCTATATCCATCCTTCGCACACTGACTAGCCAATTCTATGGCGTGACCCGGATACTCAGACTCGAATAACGCATGAGAAATGCCCAAATCATCTAAACACTTGCGCATGTATTCCAAATCTCGCTTGGTCTTCTTCTCCTTCCCAGCCTTAGGATTATATATTATCGCATGATCTAATACCATTACCTACACTTTCCATCATGTCGCTTCGATATTAAATAATATTTATTATAATATTTCTTTAAACCTTCTCATTTATAAAAATTTACCTAACTCCAAATACAACAACATTTCTTCCAAATAATTCAAAAAATTTGATATTTGATATGAAAAAATCATTCCCCATCAAATCTTCCAAACCAAATTCAAACAATCAAGATATGACAAATCAAAAAAATCAATTCAAAAACATTTATATTTTGATATTTATTTTATTTGTCAAGATACAACTAATCGTGAATATATCGTGAACTACTCAAAAATTTTAAACAACTTTAACTCATCAAGCAACGATTTCAACAATAAAAACAACCACGGCAAAAATAATCACAAGACAAGCGATAAAAAAATCCCAAAGAAAAAAATCATCATCTCCATCGCATTAATTGCCTTCGCTTTCATCGGATCTTATCTAATCTACTTCGTGCTCCAAATCACCCTCAACACGGAAAAACCTGTCGTGGTCGTCATCTCCGGATCAATGGAACCAACACTCTACAAGGGTGACTTGCTATTTGTTAGAGGCGAAAACCCCGCAAACATAAAAAATGGCACGATAGAAGATAAACAAGGCGATATTGTCGTGTATGACGCACGCGACCTCTGGCCAGGCGCTCCACAAGACCCAATTGTACATAGAATCGTTGATAAATATCTCGATAATGGAATATGGTACTTCAGAACTAAAGGCGATGCTAACGCCGTACCAGATCCGGTACCCGTACCGCAAAATAGAATTTATGGCGTCGTATGCGGAAGAATTCCATACATTGGCTGGGTTAAAATAATATTAACCGATACGGGATTACTCATTCCTGTCATCGTGATCATCTCAATCCTACTTGTCATCAGCATTGCCTGGGACCTTGTAAAAAAAGATGAATCCGAAGAAAAGAATGAGAATAAAGATAATAATATTTAATATTTGCATCATCTAATCAACAACTAAATCTAATCACTTAATTTTTATCTGTTAGCGCACGTCTTCATGGAAAAATATTCAATACATTTAATTCTTGAAATGTAATTCAATGATATTAATTAATAATGTATTGAGTAACTTGACAAGATTATTCAAATTAATGATTATTGCCCTCATGTTAAGCTCGAGATTTTTCAATCATTTCCCTAACTCAATAAAGAAATGAGTGATTTTACAAGTTATTTACCCTCACTTATCAAGGAATAAAAACATTTATCTCCTCCAATGACCATTTCATATCCCAACTTTCTCGTGAGAATGCCTTCCCTTTCCCATTTTTCAAATAATCTATGGAATCCCCTATGACTTAGAATTATATCTTCTCCAAACAATTTAGTTGATCCTTTAGCCTTGAAGTCATATCTTCTCGGACTTTTATCACGGAAGAATGAGGAAGATTGTCAAGTATTCGGAGCGAGCCCGTTTGCCTTACCAATTCGTGTATTTTCGTTATAAACATTCTAAAGATGCTTTTTTTCAGATTTCTTCTTTCATCATGTACTTTTTATTTTCAATTTATTAAATGATTTCACATTATCAAATGAGCATCATTAAGTGAACGATCGGGCAATATTCAAATAAATCTT
>CAZIEC010000058.1:12268-14376 GCA_964538145.1 uncultured archaeon | reverse complement strand
CCATTTATTTTTACTTTCGATTATGGAATTTTGTTCGTCTATCTATTAAATTAATATTATTACTCGATTTTTATGTTTTTACAGTATGATCCGTGACATCTACAATTGATTCAATTTTTGCGATAAATTTATCAATTAATGCCTGATCCTCTATATCAAATGAAATAGCCCCATTTGGACAAGCTTCTATACATCTTCCACATCCTGCACATAGTTTTGGATCTACTGATGATTTTCCATCTTTTATAACTCTCAATTTGAAGGGACAAACTTCCACGCACTTGCCACAGCCGATACATTTATCTTCATCAACTACAACTTTCATACCTTCCAGTGGACCTAAATTATCTCCGCCCATGCCTAATCCCATACCTCCGCCATATTGGGCATATTTAACGGCAATACAGCAACATTCACAGCAGAAACACACGGCTAAGAATTTGCCTGTATCTTCGACACCATGGCCACCTTCTGCTTCTGCAACATTTCTTCCTATTAAAGGAACCAATCCTAATGATATCGCTTTTCTCACGCGTTCTAACGCTTGTTCCTTTGTTGCCACATAACCTTGCTCGGGTGGAAGTACCATGTTTTTTGTATCATCTCCCATGAACATGCAACCTATTTCAATTGGATAATTTTTACATTGATATCTTTCACGGCAAGGACAAGTGCGCAAAACTATATTGCTTGCTTTGTTGATGAAATATTCAAGCACTTTGTAGGGGACGGGTACATTATCATAATCGCCGAGGGGAATATTAATTGGGATGTAATGACCATAATTTTCGCGTGTATCCTTTTCTTCATCCTCAACTTGAGGACCCATTTTTATTTTAAATAATTTCCTGCAAAAAGGGAATTTTGCGATAGCTAATGCTGGTGCCCCTCTATCTTTATAAACAACGTGTAAAACTTGATGCTTATAATAGATATTAAGTTTTTTATTAACAATTCTTGCGGCGTAATTTCCAGGAATCTTGGATAGAAATCGTTTAGCATGTATGGGGTTTGTAAACTTTAGAGTCACATCAGCATCCTCGATATGCTTCCCAAATTCGTATTTATACCCATCCTCAGCAAAATGTTGGTATGCAATGTTTCCAACGACATCCCAATTGATTTTCATCGGTTTTCCTTTAAAGTTCTTTTGGTAAAGTTCTTCAGGCATTTCTCCGGTCTCAATTAGCATGGCTTTCATTAAAGAAGCAATTTCTCCTTCTTTAGGTGGAGTTATAGGCGTTTCAGGCTCATCACGTAGGGGTAAAGTTTGTTGACTCGCCCCTAGATCTTCGATGATTTCCTTAAAAAATGGTATTCTACTTATAAACAATTGTGCATTTCCTACTTTTGATTTTGTATATGCTGTAAAAAGATCTTCCTTTCTACATACCAGAAGGACATTATTTTTATCTCGTCCAAAGGCGATATCAACTTTATCCCCTCGTAGTAATTCCCTAATAAATTCTATATCTTTAAATATAAACACAAAATCGGGATCATCGAGAAATTCATCATATTTATAACTATATTTATTAGGTTCATAAAGTTGATACCCTTTATGTCCAAGAATATCTAAATTTACCTTGCATGTTCTTTGAAAACTAGCTTTATAAAGAGGATTAGAGACATCTACCGATTTCTCTAATATTGTTTTTAAAAACAATTTACTTAGCTGTTCTTCAGGCAATTCACTATCGATTTCTGCGAATATATCATCTGCTTTTCTACTTCTTTTTGTCATTTTATTTTTCTCCTTTTTTTAAAATTAAACTTACTTGTAATTTAATCATAAATATTTATTTCATTTCTTTGTATGTTAAATAATTTATTCAACTAATAAATTGATAAATGATAATAATATAACATTATTAAAATTAATCAACCTTTAACATAAATTATATTTATATTATGATATTATATAGATTTTAATTGGTAATTACAAAAAATATGAAAAAGAAATAATTAAATTCCCACCGTAAACTAACAAAATTGTCAGTTTTTCAAACATCAATGTTAAATGATTAAGAATTATGATTTGGCAAGACAATATAGAAGAAAGATTTATTCCCACTAATGGAATAAACATGCATACAATATTAATTGGA
>CAZIEC010000058.1:0-12168 GCA_964538145.1 uncultured archaeon | reverse complement strand
TTTTTAAAAAGAGGTGAGTCAAGATTAAAGCGGCTGTATTAGAAGGTGTAAAGAACTTACAAGTAAAAGAAATACATGACCCTATTCCAGAGGATGATATGGCACTCGTGAGAGTGAAATCATGTGGAATTTGTATGACAGACTATAAAGCTTATTCTGGTGAGCGACAAAATCTTCACTATCCTTTGATCTGCGGTCATGAGTTTTCAGGTGTGATCGAAAAAGTTGGAAATAAATTAAAATTCTTTCAAGAAGGGGATGAAATTATAGCGTCTCCAGTGTCTAATTGTGGCATTTGTAAAAATTGTCGAGAAGGTTTAGCTCAATATTGTAAAAATGGAGCGGTAATTGGAGGAGATGGAATGGAAAAAATAATCAACGGTGCATTTGCAGAATATGTTCTTGTTCCTGAAAATTCTCTTTATCATAAACCAAAGAATATTTCTTTCGATACAGCCGCATTAACAGAACCACTTGCTGGTTCGTATAAAGGTTTAATTGAATATTCACAATTAAAGATTGCTGAGGATTTGGTTATAATCGGTGCGGGAAGTATGGGGTTATTGGCATCAATGATTGCGGAGAAAGCTGGAGCTGCTAATATCATTATGATTGATGTTAATGATTGGCGATTAGAATTTTCAAAGAAATGTGGTGCTACTCATTTAATCAATTCCGCTAAAATCGATGCAATAAAGGAAGTGCATAAAATTTTACCTGAAGGTCCAGATATAATATTTGAGGCTGCTGGATCTTTACCTGCTGCTCAACTTGCGTTTGATCTCTGTCGCCGAGGAACGAGGATAAATGAATTTGGAGTAACAACCGACGGTACCATCAATATATCGCCCGCAGAGATTCATTGGAAGGAAACACGGGTTGATGCATCGTTCTCAGTATATCCAAGAGTAATGCAAAAATCAATAAGGTTAATGGAAAAAGGAATTATTGATTCCAGTAAAATTATTACACACCGTTTTAGCCTTGATGATATCAAAAAGGCTATGAATACGATGAAAATTTCAGAAAGAATAAAAATAATAGTAAATCCATGATAAAAGGAGTTAATAAAAATGGTTGAAAAAATATTAGTAAATGAATTAAAAGAAATAATAAATAAAGGGGCAAAGTTAGCTGATCCGGATGATCTTTTAAAGATTTTTGAATTATACAAACAAATTTCTGAAGAAGTTGATTTTTTGAAGCAGGATCTTGATGAGGAAAAAATGGATTGTCAAATTATATTCGATGATATTGATCGAAAATATTGGCTGAAAGCAAGTGAGGGAAGGGTCGAATATGGTGAAGGAACAATCAATAAACCCTTTTTTACGATCACTGCTTCTAAAGATATATTAATGGGGTTATTTCTTGGTGAATTAGATGCAAATATTGTTTCATCCTTGGGAAAACTCAAAGCTGTTGGTAACGTCAAAAATTTTCGGGCATTCCAAGAATTTTATGAGGATGCTATTGAAGAATTTAAGAAAAGATATTGAAATTGTAAAATTTTATTAACAGAATTGAAATGGAGTGAAAAAAAATGGCAAAACGTGGAAAAGAATTTTTCAATAGTAGATTTTCGATAGAATCAAGGTTTAACATTTTACCTTAAGAAGATAGATATCTCTTTGCATCTCCCCAAAATATAAATTCAACACGATAGGCTCAAGAATGATGGAGATTGAGCATCTCAAAATAAAATACTTGGAAGGACGGACCGCTATTCATAGTGTATATAGTCTAAATCCTAAAGGTGTAGCAGCAGCTCTAGCAACATTATCACGAATTTACCATGAACAAAATTTGAAATTATATAATAAAAACTTTCAGTTCCAAAAAAATTGGTATTTTAGGTGATCATGCTAAAGGATTTTTTAATATGGATATTGATTAATTACATTTATTTGTATTGCATCTATCAATCCTCATCAACTTGTACTTCAATTATTACATGAAAGTTTTTTACTCCTGCTTTATATAAATTACTTGAATTAAGATTTACTCCACAAACTAAATTCAATCTAATTTTGCCACCATTATATGGTAATTTTTTTGCCCCCTAAATATAATAGATTTTTTTATAACTTTATTAAGCTCCAAAATTAAATGTTCTAATATAAAAGTACCATTAATGCAATTTAATGCATCAATACTTCTTAAATGAAAATTACGTGCGACATTTTTAGTATTTTCGATTTCAATTAAACAATCGGGAGCTATTTAGCAATCAATGCCTTTTACTTTTATTAAATTTGATTGTATCTTTTGATAAATTTCTTTTACAGCATTATAGTTGAAAGTTATTCGAGCTAAACAGAACACGCCAATTCTAACTAATTCTTTAAAGATAGCTTCCTATTATCAAATGAATAATATAGTCAATTTTGCAATTAACTTAATCTAACTATTTGTCTATTAATACTACTTGTTTCATATTTGATTACTTTAGAAGTTGAAAATAATAAAAAACTAATTTTAAATTTATTATTAATCTTAAGCGCTTTGTATCTAAAGCGAACCCAGATCTGTATTATTCCATGCATCTTGAAAAATCTGTAGTCCCTTATCTGTGAATGGGTGGTAAAAACTTTCTTTATAAACTTCAAATCCCGCAGTGACAATATCGGCACCAATAATTGCAGCATCTACAATTTGAAGACCATTTCTTATTGCAGCGACAATAACCTCTGTCTCAAAATTATAGTTTCTATAAATGGTCATAATGTTCTCAATTAATTTAACGCATTCAACTCCAGAGGCTTCTTGCCAACCAATGAATGGCGAACAATAAGTTGCCCCAATTCTCCCTACTTGAAGTGCTTGAGCAGCTGTAAATACTAAGGTTATATTTACTTTAATACCTTCCTCTACTAACTTTTTTGCTGCAATTAATCCTTGTTCTGTACAAGGAATCTTAATGACAAAATTTTCAGAAAGTTTAGCGATGTTTTTAGCAGCTGAGATCATCCCCATAGCTTCCTTTATATGAGGATCAATTTCTATTGAAATGGGAAAATTAATTCCATTAAATTCTTCTGCAAATTCCTTTATAACAGTATAGAAGGGCTTTCCTGAGTTTTTAATATGTTTGGGATTAGAAGTAACCCCCTCAATTTTCCAATTCTCTATTGCATATTTAATCTCATCAAGTTTAGCACTATCTAAAAAAAATTTCATCATAATTCACTCCAAAATTTATTTGAATTAATTATATCTGTGAATTAAATAATTTATGCTTTTCTACTTAAATTAAACTGCTTTTTATAAATTTAAATTAGAAATGAAGGATAGAGCGTTTTTTCCGTTCATAGCGTCAGTCTCCTTTCTTTCCAAAATAAAGCAAATTAATTATCACTACTAACAAAATGTATCCAGCTTAAGATGAATAAAATTCCATAGATTATCCCCCAAAGCGAATAAATGGAGTTCGCCTTCCATAATTTTTGGATTTAATGCGGACCTCAATAAATCCAAATAGAAGATCATTTAATGTGTTCCAAACGATAAATATTTGCCATAATAACCATGTCCAATAGACATCCAATCCAAGCTTTATATTATAAAAGAAATTCAGCGATGTAGCTAAAACTAAATTATAAACAATATTACCAATAAAATTGATTCATCCATGAGATAGTTTTAACTTTATCGGTAGATATTGTTCTGATATTTTTAAAATCAATCTAAAAAATTTTTTAGGTAATTAGCGACATGTCAATAATGGTATTAATTAAAAATTAATTGAATATTTGTATAACTAAGGTAATAATAATACAAACTTTGAGGAAAGCGAAATTTTCATATTAGTTTTTCTCAAAAAATAAAAAAGACATCTAATATTTTTTAACCTAATAATATTTTAGTAATAACCTACTGGAGAAGTATCAACTTGAAATATGAATTGGAACCTTTAATTGAACGTTTTAAAAACAAAGATAAAATTGCGTTAGCTAAATTAATCACAATTTTAGAGAATGACCCTAAAAGTGCATCTGAAATATTTTCTTATTTTGAGGAAGTAAAAAATGATGCTTATATAGTGGGAATAACTGGTTCACCCGGTGTGGGAAAAAGCACGCTTACTGGAGCAATAGCGCAAAAACTGCTGGACTCTGGAAAAAAAATTGGGGTTATATGTGTTGATCCTACCAGTCCGTTTAGTGGAGGCGCATTCCTCGGAGATCGCGTTCGAATGACCAACATCTCTTTACATCCAAACTTGTTCATTAGGAGTTTGGCTTCAAGAGGATATAAGGGCGGTATTTCTCGAGCAGTTTTTGACGTGAGCATGCTTTACGAAGCTTTTGGAGTGGATTACATTATTATTGAGACTGTAGGCGTAGGACAAGCGGAATTTGATATTTATAATTTAGCTTATACGATCATTGTCGTGCTCGTTCCGGGCTATGGCGATGTCATACAAATGCAAAAAGCGGGAATAATTGAAATTGGAGATATATATGACATTAACAAGAAAGACTTAGGAGGAGAAGATATTGCAGTCCAAATAGAGATGATGCTTGATGATGGGACTTTTCCAGAAGGTTGGAGGCCCCCAGTTTCAATGACTGACGCAATAAATGGAGATGGTATTGATGATCTCGTACAAAACATAATAGACCATAAAGAACACTTAGAGCTTTCTGGTTTAATTAATGATAAAAAGAAGGCACGGTTAAAATATAAATTAATGGAAATGGTTTCTTTAAAAATTGAAGACTTAATCAAAAATCGCATTTTTGATGAAGAGGAAATTAGCGAATTTGTAGATGATGCGCTCACTAATGGAAAATTTAAGATTTACAACTTTATCAAAGAAAAGTTCAAGAATATCACGATTGAAATTGAGAATAAAAACTTAGAATTGTAAAATTAGTTTTTCTCGAAAAAATTCTTAATAGGATTGGTATGACTCTTTTTATGATATTTTTTTTAAAAATTTCAGAATGTTTATTTATCAATATTGATTAATTTAATGTATTTAATCTTGAAATTAATGCAAAAATTAAAATTTTCTAAAAATTAGGTGTAATAAAATTAACGAAATCGATTATTGTATAAATTGTGGCGCAGAAATAAACCCAAAGGAATCTATCTGTAACTCTTGTGGCGCAATTATCAATCCGAAAGAAATTGAGATGATAAAAAAAATAATTGAATCTGAAAAAGCAAATCACATATGGATTGCACAATCTTCTCACTTTGAAGGAATATCTGATGAAGGACGCTTTAATGAAGGTTTAAAGTTGCTTGAAAAGCTAGATTTACCAGCTGCATTAAAATATTATGATGAAAAACTTAAATCCAATCCAAATGAGGTGGAACTTTGGAATAACTTAGGCGTTGCATTCATGGGTCTCAAGGATCGGAGAGGAGCTTTAAAATGTTATGAAAAAGCTTTAGAATTAGACCCAAATTATTATATTGCCTTATATAATAAAGGTGCGGTCTATTTTGAGTGTGAAAAGTATAAAGATGCAATAGAATTTTTTGATAAAGCATTGGAACAAAACCCAACTTGTGGAGAAGCTTATTGGGATAAAATTGTTGCTAAAGAACAGATAGGTGAAGCATCGTTAGAAGATCCTCTTGAATTAATAAAAAAAGGAATTGATATATTAAGGGCAAGGTTTAATTTTAGCTCCGCGTTAGTTGATTTAGGAAATAATAAAGATGCCATTTTAGGTCATTTTAGATTATTCCTAAAAGATATACATTTATTGAGAAAATGTTTAGAAAAAATGGAAGCTAGCTTAGTAGATTCTGGCTCAGATGAGTCAATTAACTTAATTGATAATTGCTTAAAGATAAATCCTGAAGATCCTAATCTCCTAATGAAAAAATCTGTTATTCTCTTTGAATTAGAACGTTTTGAAGAATCTTTAGATGTAGTTGAAAAAGCACTTAAAGTTAATCCTAACATAATTAATGGATGGATCTTGAGAGGGCATTTAATGGTAGCTCTTGAAAAATTTACAGAGGCAATAGAATCTTTTGATAATGCATTAAGTATTAATCCTTTTTCAGAGTTCGCTAAAGAAGGGATGAACATGTTGATGAAAGATCCAAGAGAAGGTTCTTGAATTAATAAATGATAATCTCTTTTAAAATATATAATTAAGATAAATTCAATTAAATAAAAATTAATAATTTCAACTTTTTCCCATTTTTATTTTAGATTTGGAGTTTTTTTGCCATTATATTATTAAAATGTGATAATAACATGTTAAATTGGGAACTTTACATTAAAGTAATAACTTTGGGATTCGCATTTCCATTTTTAATTCTTTATTGATAATGTCATTTAACAAATCTTCTCTTTCTTTACCTGATAAAACCTCTAATTTTCTAATTGAAAATGGGTCTACTTTTTCTCTTAATATTTTAAGTTCTTTTTCTGAAGGTGGTTTTGTCTCTTTTATTCCATCTTTTGGAATTAAAAGCTCAAATCCCGTGGATTCTTTAACTGTATCGATATCAACACCCGGGTGAACTGTTTTTAATCTCATTCGTTTCTTTTTTTCATCAAAATCTAAATAGGCTAAATCAGTAATCACGCATTGTGGTCCTGCACCACCACAAGGAGATGGTTTTCCATCCTTAAACCCAACACCTGAAATGAAATCAATTTTTTCGGTTGGAACAAAAGTTCGAGTGTTATGTCTTGGCGTGTATAAAAAAGAACCTCTTGAATAAAACATGCTAAAATCTGCAATTCCGGCGCATCCTGGGAGTCTAATTTTTGGTTCATGCCAGTCACCAATACATATGTTATTCGTGTTTCCATATTGATCAACTTGGGCAGGTCTGAAGAATTCTATTGTTGTTAATTTATCTGATGGTAGTGCTTCTAAGGTGCATTCTCCAGAATCCTGAAACCTATATGCTCTTGCTGTATTCATTTCATGGTATAATAAAGAGACTCTTCTTGGTTCTAAAACAAAAGTGTTTCCCATAATATAATGAAAAATTGCATCTGATGCGTGCATTAGCTTTGCTAATGTAAATGCTGCCCAAACCATTGGAGTTGCCACGCCGACGATCATTACATCATTATTTCTAACTTCTCTTGCCATTAAAACGGTCATTATTTCATCTATAGAGTATTTATCAGTTCTCATTTCCATCATGATTTTCCATCTTAAATATTATAGAGATTATTTGTTAACAATTGATTAATTTTATAGTATTATTTTAATTTTTCTAAAAATAAATTAATGAATCCCAAATAATAGAATCATGAAATGGAATTATTAATCTCAGCAAAAATGTTTTATATTAATTTTTCTTAGGTTTAGTAGAGAATGTCAAATAATATTGAATATGCTTTACAATGGTTTAAACAAGCAACTTTTGATTTAAATGCAGCAATTTCAAGTAAGGAATCAAAAGATTTCGAATGGGCATGTTTTCAAGCTCAACAAGCCTCAGAAAAAGCATTAAAAGCATTCTTATATTCAAGAAAAAAAAGAAACATTTTAACACATTCTATATTTAAACTTATTAATGAATGCGGTAAATTAGATAAAGATTTTTTAGATCTTAAAGAAACAAAAGTTTTAGATCAATATTATGTTCCTACTAGATATCCAAATGGACTTCCAAGTGGAATCCTCATGAATTTTTTTCAATAGAGGATGCTGAGTTATGTATAAATCAAGCTCAAAAAATAGTATCATTAGTCAAAAAAAAATTAGAAAATTTTTGAAAAAATTAGGTAATAAATTAATTTCTAATTATGATATATCTCAAATAATCCTTTTTGGAAGTTTCGCAAGGGGAGATTATCATGAATATAGCGATATCGATTTAATCATTATTGGCTATTTAGATGATAATTTTTTTAATAGAATTGGAAAAGTATTGGATTTAGTCCCTCCAAATATTGAATTGGAACCTTTAGTTTACACGCCTGAAGAATTTGAAAAAATGAAAGAAAATGAAAATCCCTTCATATTGAACGTTTTAGAAGAAGGAATTATATTATATAAAAAAGAAGTCGATGGTAGAGAAAATTAATTTTATTATAAAAAGATATATCAAGAAAATAAGAAATCTCAAAAAAAAATTTTATTTATTCACTTTAAAATCTCCCATGTGTTTAAATCTACCTCCTAATATATTAACCATATCAGAAGGTACTATGATCCAAGCTCCTTTTTCCTTCATAGATTCATAAAGAATGTTCATTGCTCTTAAATTGAGTGCCACTTCATCTTTTTCATATATATGTGCGGCATTAATGAATTTATTAGCTATTTGTTCCTCAGAGCTCGCAAGTATTATTCTCGCTTGCCTTTCTCTTTCAGCTTGTGCTTGCCTGCTCATGGCGTCTTGCAATTCTTTTGGAATTACTACATCTCTTAATTCCACGGCTATTGATTTTACACCCCATTCTTCCGTGCGTTCATCAATGATTCTTTCCAATTCATGCGAGAGTTCTTCTCTTCCCACGAGCATCTGGCTTAATTCAGTTTTTCCAATGATATCTCGTAAAGAAGTTTGAGCCGCCCAAGATATTGCTTTTTGGTAATCTTGCACGTGTATTGAAGCTTTAAAGGGATCCACGACCTGCCAGAATAATACAGCATCAACATTTACAGGTACATTATCCTTTGTTAAAGTTTGTTCTGCCGAAAAAGTAGTTGTAATCACTCTAATGTCCAATGCAAACGGTATTTTATAAACAAAAGGCAATAACCAAAATATTCCTGGTCCTCTCATGCCTTTAAATTTTCCTAATCTAAGGACTGGAACTCTTATCCATTCTGGAACAATATAGATGCCCATTAGTAAAAAGCTTAAAATTATTAACAAAATCATTGTTAAAAAGATGACGATATCAAAAGGAAGAATCCGCGTGAAGTACATTATTAATTCAAATGATAAAATCATTAGTGCTATGAATAAAAGAAGAAATCCTAAACCTCTTAAAACTCCGCCTCCCATTCTTGGTCTAATATTAAATTGTTGAGACATTATTTTATTTCCTCCATTTTTTTTAAAGATATTAAATTCTTATTAATATTAAGATAAAGATATTCTTTTTTATTTTTAATTATATCTCAATTACATGGCAAATATCAAGATATAATGAATTTTATTCTTAAAACATGGAAATAATATTTCAATATGAAGAATGAAAGCAATAATTTGTCATGTTCTTGAATATTTTAATTAGATAAAATATTTGAACCAAATTGAGCTTGTCAAAATCTCATGATATCTTTATCTGATTAACAAGACCATGGATTTCGTTTTTAAATTAACTTATTTAATTGTTCAAAAAGTGCACCTAAAAATTTTAAATAAGAAACCTCATCAATGATATTAAGAATTTTGTAAAATATCTGAAAATAAAATATATTTATGACAATGGGATTTTTAAGGAGAAATACTTGGAAAAAATTCATTTTAAAGATAATTAACAATGAGATTTTTTCAATAATTTATCTTTGGCTCGTATCGATTTACCAATTTATACCTTGCGCATCTATATGGTTTGGCATAATGAGTTTACCTTTAATATTTTATTTCTTAATGTTTTTAAATAACCCAGTTATATTAAAAGTGGATTTTGAATTTTTCTTCTTTTATGGTCATCCTTGGAGCATTATTGCCATTTTTGGTGCTATATTTTTCTTTTATTCATTCATTTTTCAATTAATACACCGCAAGCAATTAATTCAAAAAGGACCTTATAAAATCGTTAGACATCCTCAATATTTAGGAATAATAATTCTAACTTTTGGATTGACAATGATCTCATTAAATACAAGTCCAATCATACCATTCACTGATGAATTTGGTTCTTATAAGGATTTCGTCGTTTTAATATTCTTATTTGAAGTTTTAGCATATGTATTGCTTGCAAAAATCGAAGAACTCTGGCTCAAATATAAATACGGTGAAAAATATTTAGATTATAAAAAAAAGGTTGGATTTTTATTTCCGCAATCAAATCAATTAAGAAGAATTTTAAGAAAAAAAGATAATAAACTCTGAATTTTATTAATATTAATTCTTTAATTTTTAAAACCTTATACTTGAAATGAGAGAAATGCAAGAGTTTAACGAATTTAAAAAGAGAGAAAATCTTAAACAACGGGCTCTCGTAATTATAATTCTATTTTTATCTTTAATTCTTTTATTCCAACTTTTATTCATTCTTGGAAAAGTTTCTGGAAAAGAATGTTTTTCGATTAGTGATTACTTTCTACTAAATCCCATTATTTTTATTATAATTATGGTTCTCATCTCATTCTTGTTAGTTATTACATTTGATGAGTATAAGAAATATTTGATGAAAAGAAACAAGGAGGCAAATTTTAATCGTAATTTATCTTTTGAGGATCTTTTTAACAATGAATCCCGCAAAAAAATTATAAGTAAAATCTTAGAAGAACCTGGAATACACAATAATGAATTATTAAGGAGATGTGATCTTCAAAAAGGGCAATTACAATGGCATTTACGAGTGCTATTAACTCATAAAATTATAAAAAAAGCAAAAATCGGTCAATATGTCGCTTATTTTCCGATTTTTACAAAAAATGTAGGGGATGTGTCCATTGATTTAACCATAAAAAAATCAAGAACAACATTAAACATTCTAAATGTTATTGAAAACAACCCAGGAATAAATTCTACCAATATTGCTAAAAAATTAAATCTAAAAAGAAATTTAGTAAAATATCATGTTGACAAATTATTAAGAGATTCCCTGATTTATTCAGAAATGAACGGTAATAAAATCTATTTTCATATTAATTACAATAATAATAGAAAATTAGGAAATTAAGATACCCAAGTTAAACACGGCCATAAAAAAATGACTTTTTTCATAACAAGATATTTAATATTGTTTTAGCCCCTCCTACACTTTCTAAGTAGTCTGCTTGTGAACTAGCATCAATTATAGCAGATTTATATTCTTGGAAGTCAGTTTTTAAGTATTTTTGGATGTGTAAAGCATCAAATGTATATAAGGGATAACAAGAAGTTGGATGTGCTCCAAAAGGAATTTTTACAACAGCACTGGTTGTTTGCATTGGCAATTGGGCTTTACCTGGCAAGTATCTTATATCTTCGGTTTCAACTAATTTTTCGCAAGTTATGATAGTTTTTTTAGCAGTTTTTGCGAGATCATCATCCATCCAAACAGCTCCAGGAATGTTTGCGTTTCCATACTTATCAGCATAAGGAACGTGTAAGATTGCCACATCTATGTCTATTTTAGGGACTACCATTACTTTCACCCCAGAACCAAGAGGATCTTCAATTTCTTTTAAGTCTTCTCTAATTTTTGAAAAATCTGTTCCGATAATTCCTTTTAAGGGCATGAAAGGGACCTTCAAATAAGAAGCTTTAAGACCAAGTGCTATTGTTGCCTCTGTTTCTTCTCTTATTCTAATTTTACCCGATTCAACTGCTTTTCTATAGTTAGGAGCCATTCCAAAGATCTCCATTCCTACAAAACACGATCGAACTTCAGAAACGCATCCTGCTGCAACCAACATGTCGATTTCTATGCCCCCTACAAACGTGCATATCGATAAATCTCTCTTGTTTTGTTTTATTAATTGCCTACAAGCACTCATTGGTTTTCGCCAAAAAGATAATCCTCCAATGCCAATTAAATCTCCATCTTCAACGAGGTTTTCAATCGCATCTTCAATGGACATTAATTTACTCGATGGAATTTATATTCCCTCCAAATTAATGCTAAAATCTTTATATATTCAAATGTGAGATTGATTAATTAATTATATTTGCGAGTTATTAAAAATTTATAGTAATTATTGTTGCTTCCAAAAAATATAAAAAATTAGGAAACTTTACCTATATAATTATTCAAACGTTTTTTTAAAAAGAGTTGTTATTATACTTAAAATATGAAAAAAAATGATTTAATGAGGTTTAAATCTTGTCAAAAAGTAGAAAAAGATTAAAACAAGGCTTAGTTCAAGTTTATTTTGGAAGAGGAAAGGGTAAAACTACAGCAGCTCTAGGTCAAGGACTTAGGGCTTCTGGACACGGATTTAAGGTTATGATGATTCAATTCATGAAGGGGAGCACTCAATATGGTGAATTGAAAGCAATTGAATCCTTACCGAATTTTGAAATCAAGCAATTTGGCACTCCTGATTTAATTGCCGAACCTTC
>CAZIEC010000057.1:0-14468 GCA_964538145.1 uncultured archaeon | reverse complement strand
TAGAATTAAATGATAATGTTGTTGATCAAGTGGCAATTGAATATTCAAGCGAATTTGATATTCCAATTGAAGAATTGATCTTTAATGCTGGAGAAGAATTCATCCATATCTTCACGATAAATCCGAAGAATTTGGAAGATGCCATTCAAGAGGTCAAAAAAGCAGGAGGAAATTTATTAGTAATAGGGAAAGTAACTTCGACTGAAGAGATTATTTATATTAAAAATGAAAAAGAATACAAATTAAAATTAAAAGGTTTTGAGCATTTTACTTAACTAAAGACCTTGTAAATATTTTTATTTTCTGATTTTCTCTCCTTAATGATTAAAGAAAAAGCGTTAATTAGATTAAAATCAGTAAATTTTTTAGCGGGCTATGGGGGACATCCGTATCGAGACGATCCGTCCCAAACTTTCGAACCCCCGACCTTCAGGTTAAAAGCCTGCTGCGCTACCTGGCTGCGCTAATAGCCCGTACTTGAATAAAAACCTTTAAATTTTAATTGAAAATTTAATTAGTGAATTTTAACTTTAATTTAATATATTAATACCTTTTTTCCAGCTATTATTATATTTGTTAAATGGCGGGTTAAATTTTTTATTTTTAATTTTGTGAGTATATTATTACATTAAAAAAAATTATGGATTAATTAAATTTTTTTCCATTTTATTTGATTATTTAGGTTCTAATCGAAGAATCAATTTTTAAATTTAGATTTCTGATTGGTTATTAAATCATTAACATGAATATTAAACTGATTCATAATGATCATCAAAAAAAATAAAGAATCATGGATTTTTTTTAATTCTGAACTCTGAACGCATTAGATTGACGAATTTAATTCATTTTAAGTTGATTGATTTCTTAATTAGATTAGAAATGTATAATTTTAATGAGATTTTTATTAAATTAGGAAAAAATCTTGAAATTAGAAGATAAATTTTTAATTAAGAATGTAATTAATTTTTAAGAATTTAAATCATGGAAATCTCCGAATTTAAGCTACCATCAGATGAGCCAGAACAACTATTAGTCAAATCTCAGGATACCACTAATCCAGATTATGGGTGTTATCCCGAAAAAAGAGACTTGGAAACACTACTTCAAAAAGGAGTTATAAATCTTGATAAACCTTCGGGACCAACTAGTCATGAAGTAGTAGCATGGTTGCGAAAAATATTGCAAGTTCCAAATACTGGACACGGAGGGACCTTGGATCCAAAAGTAACAGGAGTGCTACCTTGTGCACTTGGAAAGGCTACAAGGGTGCTATCGGCATTATTAACTGCTGGAAAAGAATATGTAGGCGTCATGTACCTTCATTCACTAGAAAAACCTAAAAGAATCGAACGAATATTTAAAATATTTACTGGAAAGATATATCAAACGCCTCCCATAAAATCTTCCGTGGTCAGGCGCTTGAGGATCCGAGAAATTTATTACCTCAAGGCTTTAGAAGTGAACGAAAATCATGTCTTATTTAGAGTAGGTTGTGAATCGGGCACTTACATCCGTAAATTATGTTTTGACATTGGAGAAGCATTATGTTCTGGAGCACACATGCTAGAATTGCGTAGGACTAGAGTTGGAGATTTTAAAGAAGATGATTCTTTAGTTACCTTGCAAAATGTCAAGGATGCATTTGAAATCTATAAGGAAGAAGGTGATGATTTTTACTTGAAAAATATAATATCTCCAATGGAAAAGATGGTTTCGCACGTGCCCAAGGTTTATATTCGCGATACTGCTGTTGATGCGATTTGTCATGGTGCTGATATTGCAGCGGCTGGAATTTGCTACATAGATGCTAGAATCAATAAAGGGACACAAGTGGCATTAATGACATTAAAGAAAGAATTGATAGGATTTGGGACTGCTTTATTTGATGCAATGAAGATATACAAGGCGAAATCTGGGATAATGATAAAATTAAATAAAGTGTTCATGGAACGTGGAACTTATCCAAGATGGACTCAAAAAAAGAAAGATTGAGGTGGTGATTAATGACAAGAAAGAACCAACATTATTCTACACCATCTCCAGATGTAAGTTTAAAATTTCACACGGTTTCAACCAGTATTAGAAAACATCTTTATCTATTTAAGACTGTTAATGGTGTTTTTTCATTCAAGAAACTAGATTTAGGAACAAAGGTTTTAATTGAAAACATGATGATTCCAAATGAACCAAGCATTCTGTTAGATCTGGGATGTGGATATGGACCAATTGGCATTGTTTTATTAAAAGAAAGCCCCAATAGCAAGGTATATTTCATCGACACCAATAAATTGGCAATTTGGTGCACTAAAGAAAACATTAATATCAATGTTCCTGAAAGAAAGAAAGATGCAATTGTCTTGCGTGGATCCTATTTTGAACCCTTAAAAAATCAAATAATAAAATTTGATGGGATTTACATGAATCCTCCATTAAGAAAAGGCCGAAAAGAGTTTTTAAATTTATTCGATGAATTGCCAAGATATCTCAAACCTAAGGGCTCTTTTCAATTTGTTATTAGGAGAAAAATGGGCGCTGAATATATGTATAAATTTATATCCTCAAACAATATTAATGGGGAGATCAATGTCACGTGTAAGAGGAGTGGTTATTGGGTGTTCAATTACACGCTAAAAAATGGAGGAATTTAAAAAATAAAACAAGCCTTTATTAATGAGACATAATTTTTAATGGAAAAATTTTTTAGAAATCCAAGATATTGATACTTAATCAACACGCGAGAGAAGAGGAATTTTTTTTTGACCAAGAAGAAAAGAATTGATGTTCTGCTTCACGAACTTGTTCCTAAACATTATCTTTTAACTAAAGAACAATCTAGAGCAGTCTTAGAAAAATATAAGATAAGTCTCACGGATCTTCCTCAGATGTTTGAAAAAGATCCGGTAGCCATAGCCATTGGGGCTAAAGAAGGAGATATAGTCAAGATCATTCGTGATTCGCAGACCACTGTTAGTAAGGTAGAATATTATCGTTATGTAAAGAAAGAAAAAGTATAGATTTTTTTAGCGTTTTATAATTAAATTTTAAAGGTAAAAATAAAGTTGAGTCCAGAAAAATTAACAAACGAAGATAAATGGGTCATTTTAAAGAGCCTATTTGATGAAAAAGGGTTAGTTCGCCAACACTTAGATTCTTACAACCAATTTATAGAACAAGAGATGCAGGAGATTGTCGATGAATCGGGAGAAGTCATACCAGACATTCCTGGTTTCAAGATTAAATTCGGGAAAATAAAGGTAGGATATCCTAAAGTCAGAGAAGCTGATGGTGCTACCATGGAAATAACGCCCATCGAAGCCCGCATTAGGGAACTGAGTTATTCTGCTGATATAACATTGGAAATGACTCCGATAACGATTGATGAAAGAACTCAAAGAGAAGAAGCAGAAGAAACATTGGATATTTACATTGGAAAGTTACCAATCATGCTTAAGAGTTGTCGTTGCCCATTAGAAAAACTTACTGAACAAGAATTGATAAATAGAGGAGAAGACCCACTCGATCCAGGAGGATATTTCATAATAAATGGGACCGAAAGGGTACTCGTGACTCAAGAAGACCTTGCTCCTAATAGAATTTTAGCAGAAGAGGCAAGTCGCAGTTCCAGTGCAACGCATCAAGCAAAAGTTTTTTCAACTCGAAGTGGTTTTAGAGCTCCAGTCACGGTAGAAAGAAAGAAGGATGGAAATTTAAGAGTATCTTTCCCATCTGTTCCAGGAAAAATCCCTTTAGCTATTTTAATGCGAGCTTTAGGTTTACACTCAGACAAGGAAATTTTTGAAGCCATTTCTGAAAATGAAGAAATTCAAAAAGAGTTGATTCCAGTAATAGATGTTGCTTCAGAAATCCAAGTATTAAAAGATCCGGAAAAATCACAACAAAACGCATTGGATTACATTGGAAAACGTGTAGCAATCGGTCAAACTAAGGATTATCGTATAAGACGAGCCTTGCAGGTTTTGGACAGATATTTATTACCCCATATTGGTAATACTGAGGAAGATAGGATTAAAAAGGCTTATTATTTGGGTCAAATGGCCCAAAAGGTAATGGAACTTGCTTTAGGTTTGAGAGAACCCGATGATAAGGACCATTATGCTAATAAAAGGTTAAAATTAGCAGGTGAGTTGTTCACTTCCTTATTTAGAGTAGCATTCTTGAATTTAGTTAAAGACATCAAGTATCAATTAGAAAGAACTGCTGTCAGGGGACGCGCGCCTAATATTAAAACTGCCGTGAGAGCTGATGTCATAACGGAAAGAATAAGGCACGCACTTGCAACTGGAAACTGGGTAGGTGGTAAAGCCGGAGTTAGCCAACTATTAAATAGAACAAACCATATTGGTACTCTCAGCCATTTAAGAAGGGTAATCTCACCTTTAAGTCGAAGTCAGCCACATTTCGAAGCTAGAGACCTACATCCAACACAGTGGGGTAAAATTTGTCCTGCTGAAACTCCTGAAGGTCCAAATTGTGGCCTTGTGAAGAACTTAGGTTTGACTTCAATCATATCCGTCGGCATAGATGAGAAAATAATTGAAAATATTTTATTGGATTTGGGAGTAATTCCCATTAATGAAGTCAAGAATATAAGGGGCGATAAGGCAAAAGTTTTCCTCAATGGAAAGTTGATAGGAATTCATCAGAAATATAACCCCTTCATAAGACAATTAAGAGAGAAAAGGAGAAGGGGTGATATTGGGGAACACGTCAATATTGGATTTTATATTGATTCTAAAGAAATACAGATAAACTGTGATGCTGGACGGGCGACCAGGCCATTATTCGTTGTTAAAAACAAGGAATTGCTGATTACTAAGGAAGATATTGAAAAATTAAGACAAGGAAAATATAAATGGTCTGATTTGATTAACAAGGGCGTTATTGAATATCTTGACGCTGAAGAAGAGGAAAATGCATTCATAGCCATGTTCGAGGAAGATATAACCGCTGAGCACACTCACATGGAAATATCTCCCGCAGTAATTTTAGGAATTTGTGCATCAATTATTCCATTTCCAGAACATAATCAATCTCCAAGAAATACATATGAAGCTGGAATGGTTAAGCAAGCATTAGGTCTTTTTGCTGCCAATATGCATTTAAGACTAGACACGCGAGGTCATACTCTTCATTATCCACAAAAACCATTAGTAACGACGAGTCCAATGGAGATAATAGGATTTAACAAACGACCAGCAGGTCAAAATTTCATTGTCGCCATGATGAGTTTTGAAGGCTATAACATAGAAGATGCCATAGTAATAAATAAGGCTTCCATAGAAAGGGGTTTGGCGAGGAGCCATTTCTTTAGAACTTATGATGCTGAAGAGAGAAAATATCCTGGAGGCGAGGTTGATAAATTTGAAATTCCTGAAAGAGGCGTTCGTGGCTTCAAGTCAGCAGAATCATATAGGTTATTATCAGAAGAAGATGGTATCATAGAACCAGAAACCCAAGTAAAAGGAGGAGATGTCTTAATAGGAAGGACTTCGCCACCTAGATTCATTAAATCTTATGAAGAATTCGAATTAATGCAACCAAACAGGCGCGAAACTTCAAAAACGATGAGGCATAATGAAGAAGGGATCGTGGATACGGTTATCATCTCAGAAACGGTCGACGGGAATAAGTTAGTTAAAATAAAAGTAAGGGACTTGAGGATCCCGGAATTAGGAGATAAGTTTTCTTCAAGACATGGGCAAAAAGGAGTTTTAGGGTTGATTCAACCGCAAGAAGACATGCCATTTACTTCTTCTGGAGTAATACCCGATATCATCGTGAACCCGCACGCCATGCCTTCAAGAATGACATTAGGACAATTATTTGAAGGAATTAGCGGCAAGATTGCTTGCACTACTGGAAAATTGGGCGATGCCACGGCTTTCGAGTGGAGGGACATAACGAAATTACAAGAACAACTCGTTGAGATGGGATTCGAATTTAATGGACGTGAAGTAATGTACAATGGGATTACTGGAGAAAAGTATGAGGCAGGCATATATTGTGCTCCAATATACTATCAGAAGTTATACCATTTAGTAGCGGATAAGCTTCATGCCAGAGCAAGGGGTCCCGTCCAGATCCTCACGAGACAACCAACAGAGGGTCGTGCAAGAGAAGGGGGCTTGCGTTTTGGAGAGATGGAGCGCGATTGTTTGGTTGGCCATGGATCGGCTCTTTTATTAAAAGAGAGGCTTTTAGATGAGTCTGATAAGACCGTAATTCTCGTTTGCGAGAAGTGTGGATTGTTAGCGGTGTACGATAGAAACCGTGATAAGAGATATTGTCCAGTATGTGGAGAAGGTACGGTGATTTCACGGGTGGTTTGCTCTTACGCTTTCAAATTGTTATTACAAGAAATGATGTCTTTAGGTTTAGCACCTCGCTTGAAATTAAAAGAAAAAATATGATCTTTTAGTTTTGGGCTATTTTTTTAATTTTTCATCAAAATCTCTTTTTATCAATTATTTTTAATTAGCTTTTCACGATCATTAATTTTCAATTATTAAAAATAAAAAAAATAATAATTTATTTTGAAAGGAAAAGCACAAATTTATAGAGCAAATCCTATGAAAGAGTTTAACTCGGGAATTACTGTAAATAAGATGTACAAGATGAACAACGTGAACAAAGAGATCCAGACGGAATTGTCCCATGGCAAATCTATTAAATATTTTGTCAATACAAGTACTATCAAAAATCCGATGATCGGGACTAGGGCCAAAAGCGCCCCAGGATTGCCGCCACCATCAAATCGTATTAATGCGAGTAATTGTCCAATAGAACCTAATACCATGCTGATAGCACTAAGTACAATAGGCAAAAATAGCACGATTATGAAAGCCAATAATAATTCCATGAACTTTTTATCTGATGCTTTAGTTTTTGATTGGATCACGAGTACCGATAGATATATGATTAGCCACAAGAGGACTGTTGCTAATATCAACCAAATGATGAACATTATGGAACTTTCTGCTTGAAATAACATTTTTCATGCAATTATATAATTAAAATTAAATGAACGACAAGAAGTAATGATATTCTTCTTTTTTAAATGTTGGTGTCTTTAAATTTAAATCAAGTTCGAGTTGAAAGGGTCATGAAAGCGTTCCTTCCTTTAATCCATGCTTGAAACTTCTTATAAATTAAAATTTATCAGAATGAAATGTATTGAAAACCCCAACAATAATGCTGCTGCTACTATCGTAATCACGGAAAATTTGATGGACATTTCCCTTCCAAACCTTGAATATAAAAGGATGATAACAATAAAAATTAATCCGATTGCAAAAAAAAGCCAACCGAGAACCCATAAAATGGGGGCAGGAGTAACGAATTCAGATGATTGGAATAAAAATAATGCCATTTTATATTCAGATATATTTATTGTTAATGATAATAATAAATATATTTCTAAATTTTTTTAAGTTTATTAAAATTGTATTCCCAATCAAAAAACATTTCTAAAATAGTTTTCCATTAAAATTTCTTTTATTGCATTATTCATGCGAAATAATTAATGTTTAAAGTAATGTACCTTTAAGACATTTATAACAAAAAGCTAAAAATCTAATGAAATTAAAAGAAAGTAGGGATTAATCTTGCATTTTTTAAAGAAATTACTCAAAACACCAATTTTAAAAGATCCAGCAAGAGAACACATGGACGTGCATCGACACTTTTATAAATATTCTAAAGGAGATTTTATCGGACCGGCTTTAAAAATATCTTTGACGAGTGCAAAAATCACTCTCAAGGGAACTCACGAATATGAAGATTTAGTTGCTGAGATTGTTGCCAATTCCATTGAAGATCCTGACCAGAAATTTGTAATAACTGGAAAATTGATTTCGGGACAAGATATTAGCGATTTGATTAAAAAATTAGGTTTTAATTGGTCCTTGATAAAATCTAAAGGAAAAACTCAAAATTACAAGGCTGACATTCAACAAGAAATCACAAAACCAAAATTATTAGAAGCCATTGAAGAATTTAGATCAAGTAGCTATTTTTTAGTCTCATTTAATCTTGGAGCAAATTGCAAGGTGACCACGAAAAAAAACATTCCGCAACCATCTAAGAAAAAAATAGAAGAAGATGATGTTAACAAGCGCGTGCAATTCAGTACAGGATATTTAAAGAATACAAGTGATAACCTTAGCCGTTTGCTTGAATTAGCGCTTCCAGATTTCGTGGAGGAGTTACCTAATAAATGGAAATCCATAATATTATACAATAATTACAAGATTACAGATATAGAGCTTCCAGCGAATGTTAAGGACTCAAGGTTATTGCGGATATTGGCAATAAGGAAAGGTATATTGACCAGGATTGCCAATGTGGATGGAGACCCCCTCGAAAAACAATATTCTTTTGTTGCTTAAAATATTTTTTTTATAGTGATATATTTTTTTCCTACAAAAATTTAATTTTGATTAATAATTAAAGCAAATAATAAAGATAAAGAAGGAGTTTTTTAACATTGAAAGAACTTAGCCCACTTTTACGTTCCTTTTTATACGTTATCGGAGGAGATGTTGCTATTGAAGTTGGCAAGGAATTGATTAATTCTGAAAATGAGGATATTACCGATGAAGATATCACGGAAAATATCAAGGAAAGAATTGAAAGTGAAGGGTTAGATGTTGATTTTGAGCCAGAAGAAAATGAGATTTTGAAATTAAATACTGTTCGAAAAACCCTATATCGTTTATATAGCGAAAAACTTGCCCAATTTAGAAGGATTCGGGATAAATCAACCGGTTGGTTCATATATTATTGGTGGCACGAATTCCACCTCATAGAAGAAATTCTAATGGAAAAAAAGAAAATGGTCGAGAGGAAACTGCGAGATCGCCTTTATTTTGAAGAAAACAATTATTTTTTTGTTTGTGAAAATTGTGAAAGTACTGGCATAAAATACGTGTTTGATGAAGCATTTGATCTGAACTTTAAATGCCCAGAATGTGGTGCACCCTTGAAAGCAGAAGATAACACCAAGGTCATTCAATTTTTAAAAAGTAAAATAGCTCAATTACAAGAATTAGAATTTTCAAGATATAATAAGATAGAAAAAGAAGAAATTAATGGCTAACTAGGACATTTCGTTTCATGAGTATTTTACGAATCCTTTTTCCTTATGAATGCCACATCGCCCAATGTAACTTTATCAGATTTCTTGAGATACTTTTCAGATTGAGGTTGTGCCTCAATTTCGCTTGCTAGTTTTAAAAGTTTAATGCCATAGACTTTTTCTATCTTCTCTGCAAGTTTTATTGTTGGTTTTGCTTTTCCTGATTCTATTCTTCGGATTAACGAAGGTTTTTCATTCAATTTTTGAGCAAATTGATCTTGATTAAGACCCTTGGACTCGCGACAAATCCTTATCCTCTTGGCAAAATCTTCAACTATATCCAATTCATCAATATCTTCTCGAATCATTTTTGGAGGACCACGACGCTTTTTTTGGAGTTGGGGCCTCTTTTTCTTGAATTGAACCGATGAAATTGGAGCTTTGCTAGGTTTTACTCCGTGTTGGGCACAAGCATGACAGACAGTCATTTTAGCGCCCTCAATAATGACAGTTTCTCCCTTACCCCATATCAAGCTTCCGCATAAAGGACATTCTTTATCCCATTTTGAAAGGTTTCTTTTAGACAAGAACACACCTCAAATTATATTTTGATAAAATTTATTCATTATGTAATCAAACCATAATAGTACTCTTATAATTTACGATTTTTAGCTAAAAACCATTATAAAATATAATGTATAAATTTTTTAGATATCACTTTTTTATTTCTCATAGACAAGAACTTAAATTTATATGAATAAAAGTTTATTAATAATTATAGGAAATTATTTGAAAGTAAAACTAAGGTTGAAAGGGGTTTTTATTCGATGACTACAACTAAAGAAAGGAAAAAAAGAGAAGAAACTAAAGATGGAGAATATTTAATCACCTATACTCGGCATTTGGAGAAAAGATTGCGAAATTTGGAAACTGAAAAGCAACTTTTGGATGCTGAAAGGATGAGATTGGAAAATGAATTGAATGGTTTAAGAAATGAAATCGATAGATTACGGGAACCTCCTTTAGTCTCTGCCACGATTATCGATTTTTTGGATGATAAGGGTCGGGCAATTGTAAAGAGTTCTACGGGACCAAGTTTCGTTGTCAATGCTAGTAGGAAAGTTAAGAACGAAAAATTAACTCCTGGAATGAGGGTAGCTCTAAATCAGAGAACATTTGCCATCATGGAGATTTTACCAACTAAATTAGATCCGTTTGTACGGGGAATGGAGGTCATTGATTCAATACCGGACATTTCTTATGAAGATGTGGGTGGTTTGGATGAACAGCTTCAAGAAGTTAGGGAAACCGTGGAATTACCCCTAAAAAAACCCGAATTATTTGAGAAAATTGGAATAGATCCTCCTAAAGGAGTTCTTTTATATGGACCACCAGGAACAGGTAAAACTTTAGTTGCAAAGGCAGTTGCTCATGAAACAGAAGCAACTTTTATCCGAATAATTGGTTCTGAATTAGTGCAAAAATTCATTGGAGAAGGAGCACGACTGGTGAGAGAAATATTTAATTTAGCTAAAGAAAAGGCACCAACAATTTTATTCATAGATGAATTAGATGCTATTGGTTCCCAAAGATTAAAGATTGCCACATCTGGAGATCGCGAGGTTCAGAGAACATTAATGCAACTCTTGAGCGAACTAGATGGTTTTGAACAAAGAGGCGATGTCAAGATAATTGGTGCCACAAATAGAGTAGATATCTTAGATCCAGCACTGTTAAGGCCAGGTAGATTTGACCGCTTGATTGAATTTCCAATGCCAGATGAACAAGCACGTGCAGCAATTTTTAAAATTCATACCAGGAAATTAAATATCGTTGAGAACATCAATTTTAAAAAGTTGGTTGAAATGACTGATGGAGCAACAGGGGCGGATATAAAAGCAATTTGCACTGAAGCAGGGATGTTTGCTATTAGAAAGAATGCAGAAATAATCACGGAAGATGATTTCATTAAAGCAATTGAAAAAGTCATGAGTAAGATAAAGGAAAAAGGAATTGAATCCCGTCTATATTCTTGAATGATCTATTTACCTTAATTTTTATAGTTTAAAATTTTAAGGCAGTTTTTATGTCTTAATATTAATTTTATTGCTTATAATAATCATCATGATTGAAGATAACTTGATTTTGACGAAAATAAAAGCAATTTCAGACTATCAGTTTGGTCCAGATATAACTGATGCTTTATTCACTAAAGATACGGATGTACGAGTAATTTTTTCAAGAAATACAGGTAAAATTAAACATATTTTTGATGGAGAAAAACTCCTTTTAAATTTCAGACCAAATAATGGGTTATTCACGCTAACATTCCATTCTGGTCAGAGAATAATAGCCAATACGGTCAAGCCTCGTTTAAGAGTCGTTGTTTTAAATGATGTAGCTGAATTTATTAAAAAAGGAAGGAATGTTTTTTGCAAGCACGTGATTGATATCGATCGTGATTTGAGACCGATGGATGAAGTCTTAATAGTCGATGAGAATGATGATTTACTCGCAATTGGAAGGTTAAATCTCCCCATCGATTTCATATTGGCTTTTGATAGAGGTGTTGCCATTAATGTTAGAAAAGGCATTAATAAATCAAAAATATAAATTCTTAAAATTATTATTATATACATCAAATAATTAATATTTCTTTGAGTGGAAAAGATGGTCAAGCTTCCAAAAGAATTGCAGAAAAAAGAAAAAGCTAAACCAAAACGAACACCACCCGTCAAAAGACGAGAAACTGCCCATTTTGCTTCAAGACAAGTTCGTCGTAGAATGCAGCAACAAGGGATAGAAATGGACCAAGTAGATGCCACGCGCGTTGTCATAGAAGGCCCGGAAAAGAGTTATGTAATAGAAAACCCAGAAGTAATCTTGATGAAACAAATGGGGCAAGAATTTTACCAAATTGTTGGAGAAGCCGAAGAATATCCTAGCAATGAAATTTCCATTTCATTTGGCGAAACAACGGGAGGAAAAGTGGAAGAAATGGAAGAAGAAATAAAGATTAAACCCGAGATAACTGAAAACGACATCTTACTCGTTGCTGCTCAAGCAAATGTTGATAAAGAGGAGGCGAGAGCTGCTTTAGAGGATTGCGAGGGTGATATTGCAAAAGCCATCTTATTTTTAAAAAATCGTCCTTAAGGTTCATGGTCCAAATTCTCAAGTAAAAGTTAAGAATAATGAAAAATTGAAGTATTTATTAATCGCATGTAGGTCTTTTTCAATCATGTCAACAATAAAAAAAAAGAAGAGTTTAAAGCAAAAAGAATACGAACTTGAAGAGGATATAAAGTTTGAGAGAATCATGAAATTTCTGGGCTGGATTTTCTTGATCGTGCTTTTCATTTATTTGGGAGGATGGTTCTTGCTAGATTATTTATTGGACATCATGAATTTCGAATTAGCAGCCCCCGCATTCGCTTTCATTGTCTTCAATGGAGTTAACGCCGCTTTTAGTTTTGGCTTTTCCAGCATGGTTAAAAATAATAGAGAAAAAAAGAAGAGTTTATTATTTGATTGGCTCATTGCTGAATTGCTCTTATGCGTTTTTGCAATATTCTCTGTTGCAGCCTATCAATGGTAGCTTTTTTTAATAATTTTTTAAATTTTTCCCCATTTAAACGATTTTTACTTGTAATCTTCTCTAGATGGACTAAATACATCAAGTACTTCGGAGTCTTCAAGGATTTTTGCTCCATGGCGTTCATTAGAATTAAATAGATAGCAATCTCCCTCATTAACGATAAATTCACCTTCATCGGTAATGAATTTTAGCTTGCCTTTTAGCATGAAGCCTAATTGATGTTGTGGATGAGAATGAATGGGAATCTCAGAACCTTTTTCCAAAAAAAAATGGCACATCATCAAATCGTCGTTATAAAGGAGAGTTCTTCTGTATATGCCTTCCAATGCCTTAACGGGTATTACTTTTAAAAGACTTTTTTGTCGATCATTCATATGTGATTTATTTAAATAAAAATAATAATATTTATGGTTTTTTTTCATTTACTTTTCAATTTTGGATTTATTCATCCTATAAAATTTTTCTTCAAAAAAGATTTCACTTCCTTTTTTATAGTACGGACAAGTTTGCTTTTCTAAACATGTTACATAAATTTGTTTTTTATCACACCAATAAAGTCCGGATGGATTTTGTACATTAGCATGAATGCAATCTGTAGATAATTGTTCTTTATTTTCTTCTCTCCAATTGAAATAAATAAATAATCTATCACAATTTAATTCACAATTCGATTCATATGGATAAGCCATTATGCAATGTAGTCCATTTTCAGTTCTCCTCAATTTAACAGGAAAAAAACCAATGGAACTAAAGAACCTTATTTTATTTGGGTCACACTTGGCTACAAGAAGGAAGATATTATATTTTTTATATTTTTCAGAGATTTCATTAATAACATATCTCATTAACCTTGTTCCAAGATGTTTTCTTCTATAAATTTTCTTTATTTCAATAGTATCAATGTAAAACAAATAAGTCCCCTTATAAATTGATAAGAAAATGAGATTTAAGCAACCAAGAATTTTATTATTAGAGTCAACGAGATAATGGGTTTTTCCAATATACCCATAGTGCCATTTATAATCTAATTCAATATTTTCAAAAAAATTAGAAGGCAATTCATTCCTATGATAAATAAAATGTTCAATTATTTTATCATTATCCCTTAATTTATTTACATCCAAATTTTCTTTTTTTACACGCCTTTCTTGCGACTCCATGAGTTTTTTAAAAATCTTTCATTCATATTTTATTTGATATAACATCCTGGAAAGATTTTTTCAGAACTATTTGGTTTTCTTGTTTTAAAAATTTATAAATATCTAACAATTAAGTTTTAAGTTTTTTAATGAGGGCAAGGATTTCTATTAATAACTAAAAATATTTTCAAACTAATTAAGGCAATATCTTTACTGATTTTTCAGTCATATCATTTTCAAGGGTTAAAAAATATGAAGATAACTTTTTTATTATTTGGGCTAGCTCGAATTGAATTATTCCAATATTTAAGTTATTAGGAAAAACAATTCCTAAAATTATATTATTGGCCACGTACTCTAATATTATTTCAAACCCATCTTTATCAATTTGATGACCTGCTTGTATCGATACTTGATTGACAACTCTATCATTATTGAAAAGCAAACTAATCCCCTGCTCTGAAAGTGATAAAATCCCAGCAGATATTGCCGCTAAGGATTCAAAATAACTATTATCATATGTAAAAGATCCATTTTCTACAGTGATTAATAATCCATCCTCAGTGAAAAGAAGTGAATAGTTGATATTAGTCCTTTCTCTTAATTTTTTCAAGATTTCTTTTAATTCAGATTC
>CAZIEC010000056.1:10787-14524 GCA_964538145.1 uncultured archaeon | reverse complement strand
ATTTTATTCTCACTTCGCGTGGAGAATAAGCATGATTTAGTAATTCAACAATATTCTCGTGAAGTGCTTTAAGATTGTCCATACCTAACTGGAAAAATAGATCATTTTCATTAAAGTTAATTGTTAAAATATCTTTTATTCCTCTAATAGACTCTCGAACTTTACTATAATAAGTATCAAAAATTTCATCAATATTTTCAGTAGACATTTTTTAATTAACCTCTATCATTTCTATGATAAAAATGTGATTAATGATATTTAAGTATGGTACTTTTTCAGTCATTTTGGATCATTATCACGCAATCTTTTCGGAATTAAAGATCATAAATCCGTAAGAATTATGATTATAATACGAATTTCTATATTTATTAAAATAATTGAATCGTTCAAAAATGAAATATTATTTGATCAAAAACGTAATGATTTTCCGAAATAATTCAGTATGACTAATATTTTTAAGAAAATAGATCAATATTTATCAAATAATTATCTGAAATTGGCATTCTTTTCTAAATAATTTAAAATATTTATGGTCGAATTTTATGTTAAAATAAAAATGTTATGAGGTTAGAGATTTAATATTATCTCTAACCTCTTTTATGCGTGTTCCCCCTCATTTTATTCTAAAAGGTTTTTTGCCACTACTCTTTTGCCTTTTAATTTGCTCAATTTTTTTAAGGTTAAATTAGAGTTTATTGGGAATAAATATCTATTATTAACTATAGAAATAAATTTATATCCCTGGAATATTAAATCAGAAATGAAATACGATATTCTTATAAGAAAAATGAAATGATTTTCATTATTTCTTTTTAAAATCATCAAATCTTGTTTGGGTAGGTAATATCCTTAAAAAGTTTTCTATTTTTCATTTTTCATAAAAAAAAAATCAAGAAATATTCACATAAAAGGATAAAAAATTTTTAAATGAAATTTTTGAATTATTTTAAAAAAAATATCAAAAAGGATTTATTTAATAGGACTTATCTTTTAAAAATAAAATTTTTGTTTATTTACATTAATGTCAATTGTTAAAATTTACATTTTTGAAAGATTTTCTTAAGTTCAGGAAACTAATGATAATAAGGAATTTGCTAATAATAAATAATAATTTATAGATTAATTTATAAAATCCTTAATCAGAATTATTATTAATAGAGAGGAATTAAGATAATACCCAATTTTGAATAATATTATTCATTTAATTAAATAGGAAATTCAAAGAAACATGAACAAATATGTATTATAATAAATATTTACAATAATCAAATAAATATTTTAACCTTTCAATTTAAAATAAATTTTTGTTTGATATTAATTAGGGAATTAAAAAAAAAAAAAGATTTTTTAAGATTTTTTACTAAAGTTTAAAATTTTTAATGATTGACGTTAGTGCCAAATGGCAAAAATCTACATTTATGTAAAAGGAAACGATTTTTTCTAATATTCGATAACACAAAAAAATAATAAAATTCTTAGAGTTTTAATCAGAAAAACTATAAATTAAACTATTGGATTTATTAATATAAATAATATTTCAAATGATTTAGGGCTCTAACTATTATCCTTAAAAAAATTAATCAGAATTTATGGTATTTATGGAAATTATAAATGTAAAGTTTTTATACAAATTACGTATATTTTCAATAATATTTATTAATATTCTTTCTTATTGGGAAAATTTTATTGAATTTTAATTTCTTAATTCAGAATCATCTTGAATTTTTAAAATTCAAATAAAACTTTTAACACATTTAAAGAATCTAGAAAGTTTAAATAATAGAAAAGAGATATATATACTTACCCTTTTAATTTTATAATCAATTATAATATTAGAAAAAATGTGAAATAAAATGGGAAAAGGTACATTAGCATTAGTATTTGGGATACTTGGTTTCGTTGTTCCATTTGTTGGAATAATCTTTGCGATTCTAGCTATCGTTTATGGTAAAGCAGCTAAAGATGATCCCGAAGAAAAAGGAATGGCTACAGCAGGATTAATTCTAGGAATTATTAGTCTTGTAATTTCAATAATTGTAGCAATTTGGATAATTTTCTGGTTCGCAACTTATGCTGCTCTATTATCAATGTATGCATAAACTTGAAAGATTTGCTTTTAAATAAAATTCAAAAATATTTTTTTTTATTTTTAGAAATAAATGTTATTTCTTAATTTAATGATGATTTCAGAAAACTTTAATCATGAAAAAACAAAAACCAATGAAAAAAAATTTAAGTTTCTTTTATATTTTAAAAGCTTTATCCCTCTTATTTTAAGACATCATCCAGAATGTTCGCAATTTAAAAATCATGTATTAAATATAGGCAAATATGGTTTATGCATTGGATGTTTTGTGGGATATCCAACGGCAATTTTGAGTGCCATTATAATGGGTATAATTAATATAGAAACATATCTTGGAACTGAAATTCTTTTTATTTTAAGTGTATTATTTCTTGGAACCTATATACTGAGTCCATTAAATCTAACAAGATGGAAAAAAATTAAAATTGCTCAAAAATTTTGTTTAGGGCTTGGATTTGCTTTTTTATTTTGGGCAATAACTTCATTATCTACCTCTTTTGTTAATAAAATATTTTTATATTTTGGAATTTTTGGAACTATTTTTTTCCTCTTAAATGTTCAGCATGCTTATAGCTTTTATAAGAGTTGCAAGAAATGCGAAACCCCATTTGCTTGGTCCAAATGTGATGGGTTTAAATCCATCAGAGAAAATTTTGAAAAATATGAAATTAATAATATTTTAAATTCTTTTAACCAAAAGACTAAGAATTTAATGGATGAAAGGAAATTCAATTAAAATCTAAATGAAAAACTACCGTAGATTCTTAATGCATCAATAATTATTTTTATTAAAAGATAAAATATTAAAAATCTAAAATTATGTTTTAAAATATAAAAGACAAATTACAAGATTTAAAATTAAAAATTGATAATTGATAATCCATGGCTAATTATTGTGTATTTTGCGGAACAAGAGTAGAAGAAAATTAGAATAATTGTCCTGAATGTGGTGCTAAATTTAAAAACATTAAAAATTTAAGTATTCATGATTTTAATGAACCTGAAAAATCAATAACCCAAAACATCAATCATTAAGCACCTTATCTCACGCCATCTCCATAAGCTCGACCAGATTCATTACAGGACATTAGTGGGGGGAACATCACAATCTTCTGATGTTTATGGAATAATTTCATTTGTTTTTGCAATATTGGATATTTATTGTGGTTTTATCTTTGAAATAGTTGCAATTGTTTGCGGTATAATGGGAATGAAAAGTGCAGAAATAAAGGACTAGCTACTGCTAGACCAATAATTGGAATCTTAGAAGTAGCAATATAGCTTATACTTACAATATTTATTATGGTCATAACTTCCTTAACATTTAATCATTATTATTATTGATTAAGATCTTTTAATATGATTAATTTTTGTAAGTCATGATTAAGACAAAAAGAAAATACTCATCAGTTTTAATTAAATAATAAATCAGAATGATTTATTTTAAGTTTAGACTAATAAAATAAAAAAATCTTTCATAATAAATTAAAAATAATTTATTTTATTTTTAAAAAACAAGTAATTAGCATACAACAATTTCAAAAAAGATGTTATTTTAATAATAAATTCCAGTTAATAGATTCTTTAATTAATTTGGCTACTAAATTAATCTCTTCTTTTTGAATGCCTGGCTTAATTTTTTCCATGTTTC
>CAZIEC010000056.1:0-10687 GCA_964538145.1 uncultured archaeon | reverse complement strand
GCTACTAAATTAATCTCTTCTTTTTGAATGCCTGGCTTAATTTTTTCCATGTTTCTGATTGTCGTGTAAGTATCAGATGGACTTAAAATTATAGGAATCTTTTTTTCATTTGCAGCATGTATTACTTTAGAATCTGGTTGGATGAAACCTGTTAATATTAACGCCGATACATCTTCATTTAATGCCGCTAAAGCAACATCAGCCCTATCTCCGCCAGTAATTACAGCTGCTTTCTTAACTGATCGCAAGTATTTTAAAGCAGCATGAGGATTCATTGCTGCAATAAGATATGTTTCGACCGTTTTATCTAATCCTTCCCTTGCTGGTTCATTTATTAATTCACCTCCAATTGCCTGTTGAATTTCTGAAACTCTTGGAGATATTAGTTCTAAGCTTTTACCAATCACGCCCAAAATGGGGACATTTCTTCCTTCGATGTGTTTCTCCCTTAATTCCTCTATTCTTGCCTTATATTCATGATCAATTTTATTGAAGATAACGCCTTTCATTTTTAAATTTCGATATTTAAAATAATTTTTAGTGAAAATCAGATTGTCGATGCATTTATCTGAAGATTCAGTTTGAATGAAGACCAACTCAGGAATTTTCAAAAAATTTGCAATTGTTAGATCATCAAGCCCAATTCTAACATATCGTATTATGCTGGGAGCCCCTTCAATTATTATGTAATCATACCTTTTTAATAATTCATTATAAGATTTTTTTATGGAATTTAATAAGAAAGTCTTTCTATTTTCATCAATTAAATCAACATAATAGCAATCAGGGATAGATGTTGGGCTAATTATATCGTATGGCAAATCTGTTTTAAAAACGGTATTTTGTATGAATCCAACATCCCTATCGGCTTTATCAGAGAAAGCTCCTTTTGGCATTCCAATTGGTTTAAAATATGCTACCTTGTATCCATCTTCTTGCAATTTAAGAATTATACCTATTGAGATTAGGGTTTTTCCCACGTGTTCTTTCAAACTACATAAATAAATTGATTTTCCCATTTTCTCATCATCTTTTTTAATCATTTCTTATTATTTTTTATCAAATTTTATTTTTTCTAAATATATTATCTTGAAATTGTTATCTTAATATCAACTGCCGAATAACCTTCAGCAAACGACAATAAGGGATTTATGTCCAATTCAAGAATATCTGGAAAGTCTTTAACTAATTGCGAGACTCTAAGTAAGACTTCAATAATTGCATCTATATCTGAGGGTACCTCACCTCTAACTCCTTGCAATAAGCTAAAAATCTTGGTTTTTTGCAACATTTTAATGGCATCGTCTCTGGTAAATTTATGGGCTAAAGCAAAAGATACATCTTTTAAAAAATTAGCATATATTCCTCCAGCTCCAATCATTAACAATGGTCCAAATTGTGGATCTCGAGACATTCCAACAATTAATTCATTTATTTTCTTTTCTTTTTTAAAGTCGATCATTTCTTGAATTTCTACACCATATATTTTAGCATTTTGAGGCCCAAATTTCTTTGAATTATCGACAATTTGAATGTACGCTTCAAATGCATTTTCTGGAGATTCCACGTTTAATATAATGCCGCCTACATCTGTTTTATGAATTATTTGAGGACTAACGATCTTCATTACACACTTTCCAATTTCTTTTTGTAATTCCATTGCTTCTCTTGGAGTTCTCGCAAGCTTAGATTTGGGAGATTTTATTCCATAACATTCAAAAATTTCACTGGTTTCATAACTTAAAAGAACAGTTCTTCCATCATTTCTTGCAGCTTCAATTATTTCTCGTACTTTTTTCTTGTCAACTTTAAATGTAGGAATTTTACTTTCATCAATTAATGGCTTTTTAAGATATTCACTGTATTCTAATAAGGCTTTTAATGATTTAGCAGCTGGCTCTGGAAAGGCATAGCAAGGAATTTTATTGTTTTTAAGTACATTACGAGCATCTTTAACAGATTTTTCCCCAATAAAAGAACAAGTAATTGGTTTGTCCTTGATATGATTGGAAACCAAGTTTATGATGATATGGGCAACTTTCTCTGGATGAGTTTGTGCTTGAGGTGTTAATATAATTAAGGCACCATGTGTATTTACATCTTCTTTTTTAATTTTTATACTTGAATTATCATCATTAATTCCAAATATTGTTTTCAAGGTAAATTCATATCTTTCAGGAGTTGCATCACCTATAATATCAACAGGATTAAAAATTGCGGCTTCAGAAGGTAAATTTTCTCTTAATTTGTGTAGGACAGATTCCGTAAATCTTGAAAATTTTAGACCTTCACGCTCAAAAGCATCAGTTGCGATAATGCCAGGTCCACCTGCATTTGTTATGATAGCAAATGAATTTTCCTCGGGAATGGGTTGGAAAAGAAACACTTCACCAAAATCAAAAAGATCTTTTATGGTCGGAGCCTTAATTATCCCACATTTTTCGAAAGCTAATTCATATGCAATGTTCGACCCTGCTAGAGCACCAGTATGACTTGAAGCTGCTCTGGCTCCTGCCAAGCTAACACCTGCTTTTAAGATTATTACTGGTTTTTTGCTCGTTGCTTTAGGGATTACATTAAGAAATTTTTCTCCGTTTTCTATGCTTTCTAGATAGCATAATATAACTTTTGTATTTTCATCATTTGCAAGGTATTCAATGAAATCAATTTCATCCAAATCAGCCTTATTTCCTAAACTTATATTACATGAAAAACCATAGGATTGATTCATCGAATAATCCATCATTCCCGTCAGCATTGCTCCAGATTGAGAAATTATCGCAATATGCCCTTTTTTAGGCGTTTCTGTAGCAAATGAACCATTGTAATTACTACATATAAATCCTAAACAATTAGGGCCAATAACACGCATGTTATATTTTTTAGCAATCTCAATTAGCCTTTTCTCCCGTTTTATGCCCTCTCCTCCAATTTCTTTGAAACCCGCAGTTATTACAATTAATCCTTTAACTCCTTTTTTTCCACAATCTTCTGCAATTGATAATACTTTAGTACTCGGAATTACAAATATAGCAATATCAATTTCTTCAGGTACATCAAAAACGCTTTTATATACTTTTAGCCCTAAAATGGAATCACAATTGGGATTAATAGGATAAATATTCCCGCTAAAATTGGAATCAATTATGTTTTTTAGAACGATATTTCCAACTTTTCCTGGTTTTGAGCTAGCACCTATTACAGCTATGCTTTTCGGATTAAAGAAAAATGCGATATCTCGTCTATTTGTCATTCTCTTAAACTTTGTTTGTAATTATTAATTTTACAATCAAACAAATCAATATAATAAAATGTGTTTAATAAAAATAGAGTCCTATTTTATAAGAAGTTTTTATTTTATGTTATTAAATATTTGTCTAATTAATTTAGATAATTAATTTTAAATTATTTGAATAAATCAAATTTAGATAAATATATAAAGAAATTAATTCACGAATAAATCTATCCCAGTAAATTGAACTAGGATAACATTTGGATAAAAAGATATTAATATTATTTAGCTAGTAATCATCATAATAATCTTCATAGTCATCATAGTCATCTTCGTAGTCATCGTAATCTTCAAAATCATCATCGTCATAATCGTCTAGATCATCATCCCACTCTTCCCATTCCCCATCATTATAATCTTCATCTTCATAATCTTCCCAGTCATCATTTTCATCGTCCCAATCATAATCATCTTCACGCATTTCTCCATTTGAATTGTTTAAATCATCATTTAACATTGCTAATTCACCTACTTTTTATACTCTTATTATGTATTAATAGTACTATTATTTTATTGAATAAAATATTAAACAAATTTTTAAAATTTATTGTTTGCAATTTTACTTTTAATCTCAACTTATCTTATAATTTAATCAGAATAGGATCTACCAATTTATTGAATGATTGAGAAAGTACTTCATGAAGATAAAGATTTATTTTACTGCACTTTATGTTCTTATTAAAAAAGTAAAATTTTTTGAATTGAAAAGTTGGGCTTTAAAATTATTTAATAATGAAAATTCGTGAGATTAGAAAATGGATAAGAACTTGAAAGAATTAATTGATTCGATTGATTCAGCCAATCAATTTCAATCTAACATTGAAGAATTAATTCGAGAAATGAGAGACGAGATCCAACGCCTAAATTTTCGAGTAAACGAACAAAAGAAAGTTATTTTAGAACAGCAAGAACGAATCAAAACTTTAGAATCTGAATACATTCCTGACGATATAAAAATCTTGAGAGATTTAGTTAGGAGCCAGAGAGAAGAGATATTAAAAAGAGAAAAAGATGTTGAAATTTTAGAAAATGAATTGTTTAAATTGAGAGAAGAATTAGAGACGTATCAACAAGTTGATGAAAAAGATAATGCTTTATTAGAAGCCAATGAAAGAATTGCCCAATTAATTCAAGAAAATGAAAGATTGCGCATTGAATTAAGTATAATGCATGCTGAAAATAGCAAGCTTAGGAATAAATTTGATCAATTAAGTACATTAGACTATAAAAATATTGAAAATGAATTAATTGAAGCAAAAAAGAAAATTTTTAAAATAACAGAAGAAAATGGCGTTTTAAGAATTAAAGTAGAATCTTTAAAACAAGAAAATGAAAATTTGCAAGCAGAAAAAGAAAAATTACTTGAAGAAAATAAAAATCTTTTAGATCAAGTAAAAAATGCCAATGATATTGTTAAAGCTTTAAATGAAAAAGTCATCAATTATGAGCATGAAATTAGCAGCTTAAAAGATAAATTTAATGATATCACATACGAAAAAGATAAAGAGCTAACACAACCTGAAGTTCATGATGATTACAAAGTCCTTCTTGAAAATAAAATCAAGGATTTAGAATATGAAAATGAAAATTTAATTAAAAGTCTTGAAGTAAGAGAAAGCATGATTAGTGACCTAAAAGAACAAATTCATTCTTTATACGATCAATTAAAAAAAGTAAGATTATCTAGAATAGACTCAAATCAAAATCAAGACCTAATTGCTAAATATCAAGAAAAAATTGACGCTTTAGAAAAAGAATTATCTAATCTACGCGATGATAATAACATTTTAAGAAATCAATTACAAGAAATAGGAGTTGAGCATGAAAGAATTTTAAGTTCAAGTAGAAATAATGTCATTCAAGAAAATATTAAAGTCGAAAAGTCTCCACCAACACTTTTTTTAAAAATGTATAATAATTTATCAGAAGAAAGTAAAATTAATGTCTTACAAAGCATGATGAATAGCTTGAAATCAAGTAGATTGGATGTAAAATTAAATATTTTACATTTATTAAGTTTAATAAAGAATAATGAAGTAATATCTTTATTTAGAAATTTACTCGTAGAAAGTGATTGGATGACAAAATTATATATATTAAAGCTTATTCAAAATATGGGAGATATAAACATTAAAGAGTTTGTTAAACCTTTATTAAACGATCCTGACCCAGATATTCGAGAAGTATCTAGAAAATTATATCTTTCAAATTAAGAAAATTAGGTTTAAAACTTGTATAATCATTCTTTTTCTAATTATGTCTAAAGTTAAAAATAATTATATAAATCTCTGAAAAATTTACAAACATGAATTTTTATCTAACAATTTTAAATTAAATTGGCTTTTTCACTTATTTAATAAAAAGAGAAAATTTTTCTGTTTTCTAATGTTATAACATTCAAAATTCAAAAAGATTAAAGTTAAAAAATGAAGATTGCAGTTAGCGGAAAAGGAGGCGTAGGAAAAACTTTAATAGCAGGAACTTTAGCAAGATTATTTGCCATTGATGGGTTTAATGTTTTAGCTATTGATAATGACTCTGCCATGAATTTAAGTTATACATTAGGAATTAGTGAAGAAGAGAAGGCTAAAATAATTCCAATTGCCGAAATGAAAAAATTAATTGAAGAAAGGACAAAAATAGAAGGTGCTGGTCCAGGAGTATATAATATAAACCCTGAAGTCTCTGATATTCCTGATAAATACAAAGTAAATGGTCCAGATGGATTACAACTTCTGGTATTAGGAAGCGTGGAAGAACCAGCAACGGGGTGCTTATGCCCTGAAAATGCATTAATAAGAACATTATTATATAACTTGTTTGTCAAGAGAAATGAAGTTGTCATAGTAGATTTTGAAGCAGGAATGGAACATTTAGGAAGAGGTACTGCTAAGGGAATTGATGTCATGCTAGTAATAACAGAGCCATCCCAAAAATCATTAGATTTGAGTAAAAAAATAATTACCTTGTCAAAAAAATTAGGAATAATAAATATATATTTAATAGCAAATAAGATCATGGATGACGGGCAATTAGATGTGATTAATGAAAGAATAAGAGATTGGGACGTACCATTATTTCATTTTATACCCAATGATGCCGAAATTGGGAAAGCTGATTTATCTGGAAAAGCTCCTTTAGATTATAATTCGGATTCACCTGCTATTCTCTCTATAAAAAATCTTTATCGAAAATTGAAAGATTTAAAATTAGAACTCTTTGATCTTTAGATGCTTTCAATTTAAGAAGAGAATTTGTAAAATAATTTATTTTATTTCCCTTAATTTAAATTTTAAATCAAATCTTCAAACAATTAATAAAAAACCAGAAAACAAGAAATTATATTTATTCATAAATCTCATAACATTTCAGATAAATCCAAGTCCTGATCTTCAGCGATTTCTTTCCATTGCTCTATTGCCTTAAGTGCTTCTTCTTCATTCATTTGTTCTATTGCATAACCAGCATGAACAATGACATATTTTCCCACTTCTGCATCGGGTAATAAAGCAATTATTACATTTTGTTCAATACCATCAAAATCTACTAATGCACTATTATCTTCTCTATTTATGCTGATTATCTTACCTGGAATGGCTAAACACATTTTTAACACTCAAATTATGATACTATCTGAATATGAATAATTTTTGAAAATAAAAAAAATTAATTAATATGAAACATCTTTTTACTGAAAAATATGGCATTGATGATGCTTTCATTTTATATTCAATAAAATTGATTAAAATAAATATAAAACTTGATGAGAACAATGAAAGTGATGAAATATTTGGAAAAATCTCCAAGCAACAAGATTTTAATTATATTTTCAATTATAGGAATAATAATTTTCATTTTAATAAATCAACTAGTATTTGAAACTTTAAAAGTTATCGTTCCTGATTATAGCATCTTAGATTTAGAATTTGCTTGGACTAAAGATTAAATTTCTCTGATATTTTCAATTTGGGGTAATTTAGGAATTTATTATCAATTACTAGGAACATACTGGGATTTTCTTTACATATTTGGTTACTCTTCTTTCATGTTTAGCTTGATTTTATTGGTTGCAAGACAAGTTAGTGGAAAATTCAAGTTTATTGGAATGTGGATCAGTCTATTTCCCATAATTGCTGGAATTTTTGATTGCATTGAAAATGCATTTTTATTGATGATGATGAATGATTTAGCTTCAATACCATTGATTTTACCCTTGATTTCTTCATCCATTTCAACAATAAAATTCAGTTTACTATTTATTGGAATAGTTTATTTTGCTATTGAACTATTAACATTTATTATAATTAAAATAAAAGCAAGAAAAGAAAAATAAATTATTTTTTTTATTTTTTCAATGATTTTAATAACCTAGAATAGAACTTAATTAAGCTATCTAATTCAAATAATAAATCTTCTTTTGAAAATTGCGAAATGTTATTCCTTAACCTCTTCAATTCGACTAAAAATAGATCAAACTCGTTATATTTTGTTTCATTGGGAATGGTAAAAATAAAATCATTGGTTTTTTTAATTACACTTTTTAAATCTGTTGTGGATATCTCCACATTAGGATTTTCATCAAATCTACTTATAATATTGACTAAATTAGATAATAATTCCTTTTTATTTCCTTTAAATGATTTACTGAATTCGAAATAATAACCCCAACCATCATCGAGGGGTATTAATTCTCGATAAACATTTCCAACTTTTATCACGGATTTTACATTTTTAAACAATAATGAAGGAATCCATGAAAATATTTGATAACTATATTCTGTATCGTTACACCTTATGCTCGTTATTAATTTATTTTCTTCATTAAAGTATCCAAATGGAATGATAATAAAGTCAAGAGTTTCTTGACCCTTATAATATTGAGGAAAATAATGAAGATCCTTTATCAATTGAATGGGAGTGCTTTCAAAGCTTATCAAATCAAATTCGATTTTATTAATCTTAGGCTTGTAAATATACATTACAACGCCATTAAATCCATCTAATTTGATATTTAATGAAAATTTAATTTCGGATTTCTTGATGTCCTTACATTCAAACTTGATATCGTAAAAAAAATGAAAATAGTTCTCAATATAAGGGAAAAACCATGGTGGTTCACGTTCATAATTGAAGGAAATTATTTTCAAATATAGCCCTCCTTTAATTTTTTGATAATTTGATGGTTGGTTAATTTGTAATATAATTCTTATACAATGTACATTATTAAATTTTTCTTGTTGATATTTAAATCTTACAATTTCTAAAATTAAATTTCAAAAAAAGGAAAAATTAAAAATAAAAAATAAAAGAATTATTTTTGGTTAAATTTCAATTATAAGCCATAATTTTCTAATTTCATGCGGGTCCTGTGGAATTTCAAGCCAATTTCATCAGCACTTACTCCCATTGCTAATGCAAGCAGTTCAGTAACATACAAGACAGGAATATTATATTCCTCTCCATATTTTTTAGCAAGATCCCTTTGTTTTGTATCAAATTGTTGGAAGCAAGCTGGACAATTAACACAGATAATATCTGCTCCAGATTTTTTGATGCTATCCATCTTGATTTTTAAATTAGCTAAACCATGTTCTTCATAAGCATTAGTCACAGCAGATCCACAGCATAATACTTCTTCTTCATAATCTACAACAGTCGCACCAGTTGCTTTAACAATCACTTTTAGATTTTTTGGTCTCATTGGGTCATCAGATTCCATCCACTCAGCTGGACGCATGTAATGGCATCCTGGATGACAAGCAACTTTTAATCCACTTAATGGTTTTGAAATTGAAGATTTTATCTTATCCAAGTTTTCCTTTAATACATCCACAAAATGCCTGACTTCAATCTTACCTTTATATTCTTTTCCTATTTTTGCTAATTGTTCATTAACTTTTTCTCTCTTTAAAGAATCATGCTTTAATTGATGTTGAACTCCCCTGAGTGTGTTAGCACATCCATTACAAAGTGAAATGATATCTTTTCCTTCTTCTTCAGCCAAGCAGAGATTTCTCGCTCCAATAGTTAACCAAGCATCATTACTGAAACTTTTCATTCCAGTTGGATCAGGACAACAAGAAAATGGAGCTTGAGATGTTTCAATGCCAACTTTCTCAAACACTTTTCTTGAAGCCGCCTCAATGAATGGAATTCTATTTCCAATCGTACAACCTTCAAACATTTTATATTCTGTCAACTTTATCCCTCCTTACTTTAAATATTTATCTGCTCCAATGTTTTTCAATAAATTTTGAACCTCATTTACATCAGGTTCCTTCACGGGTGGTAATCCTAGTTGTTGTCTCCTTCTTTCTATTGCGGGTTGGGATGGAATTGCTTTAGCATTGTCAAATATAGCTTTAGCTTGAGAGTAAATAAAATCTGGCCCTTTTCCTTGCTTGATAGATTCATTTTTCAAGAATGTAAATATTTCAGTAAGTTCTATATGTTGAGGACAAACTTCATCGCATGTATCACAAACAGTACAACCCCATATTATCAATGGGTCTTCTTTAAAAATCATATCTTTATAACCAAGCAAGGCTTTGATAATATTTGCCCTTGGATTATATCCAGTCATACCATAAAAATCTGCAGTAACTCTTGTAACAGGACAATTATCAGAACATCTACTGCATTGATAGCAATATTTTATCAAATCAGGACCTACATGATAATCCATGACTTGTTTTCTAAATTCAAAATCTACCGTCATTTTTTTTATCACTCATTTCTTTTTTTTATTTTTATTGCATTTTTTCTGTTGGTTTTAACCCGGGCAAGGGTAAGTCATATCCAATCTAAGATTTTTATTGGATATTCATCCTAAACCAACATTCAACTTTCGAGAGTAAATCTCTTTACCATCCTCATTCACTACCGTGATATGGGCGGCACATGATAGTCAGCAATCAAAACATCTGACTACCATTTCCAAGAGATTTACCATTCCTTCAGGTATTTCTTCACTCATCTTTTCATCACTTTTTTAATTCATTTATTTAATCCAAGGGTCTGGTAATTTTATTTTCTCAAGTGCCTTATCCTCAAACACTTGCTTGGCAACGTGCATTAAAGATTTCTCTATACCGGCAATATTATGGTTCGTGGCAACCAACAAGTTCATTTTCTTGCAAATGCCATCAGCATCGCTCCAGATATTATATAACAAAAGCCCTCGAGGCGCTTCGGTAATGGCAACACCAACACCTTCTTTTGGTTCTACATCAAGTGTCTTGCAATCAGGATTTACGATGTCGGGATCTTCTAACATTTGCTTGATGATTTCTATAGCTTCGACTAGCTCAATTAATCGAGCCCAATGATATGCAAATGTATGATGAGAAATTGGTCCAGTTTTATCTCTAAAAGCCTTGAGTGCTTCATCAGCTA
>CAZIEC010000055.1:0-14697 GCA_964538145.1 uncultured archaeon | reverse complement strand
GCTACAGTAAGAAAAATGAAACTAATGCGAAAATCCAAGATCCTAAGAATTATCCAAGATAAAGGTGTGCCGGGATCAGGCGCAGAAGAATTGTAAATGTACTCTTCTCCAGAAAATAGCACGAGTACTTTTGATAACCAAGAAAAGATTATTGATAATAAGTAGAAAAAGAAGATTATAAAAAGTAACAATGTTAATTCATGCCGTTTTTTGTAATATTTTGATAGAATAAACACTAAGAAGATTGATGTCAGAATGATAATGACTGATTCAAATATCATTCCACTAAACATTAATATATCCATAAAAAAATTATAGAAATTTGATTATTTATATTTGCCAATTTTATTAAATAATAATTTTTAATTAGGATTTTTAGGTGAATTTTAAAGATATTTAGAAGATTCTAACCTAATTATTTCTGAAATCTGTTCTAACTTATCCATTTTTCCATTAGGAGGAAATTCATCAGAAACTCCTATTATAAGATATGGAGCAAAAAGTTCCATTAATTCATGCAAAAACTTTTTAACTTTATTATTAGAATATTGTGGTAAAAATAAAATTGAGGGAATTCCGTCAAGAAAAATCTTATCTTTTATAGCTCTTTTAATCTGAATTAAAGAAACATCCCCTTGTGGTTTCGATGTTAATGCTTCATATCCATCAAAAGGAAGTTCTCCTAAATATAGAAGTAAATCTTTTAAACTTCCGTCAATGTGTATGTGACAAAATTTTTTCTTAGAATGAAATTGGGCTACTCTCTCTTCATAATATGGTTTTAAATATTTTTCAAAATAATGAGGGGGACATAGATTTGAATCGAGATTTTCCCCAAAATTGAATATCTTAATAGGACTATTTGTCAAAACTTCATACATTTTATCATCCCAAATTTTCATGAAACTCATGAAATTTTCCATTTCATTTTCATATTTCTTAAGAAAAATTATTGTTCTTGAAAAACCCATGAAATCTATTATTAATTTCATGTAAGGACTACGAGGAAAATATGTAGAAACAACTCCAAGGTCTCCAATGACTTCTTTTGCCTTTTTATAATTATTTCTTAAGAAAACAAAATTAGTATTTTCCATGATATATTTCATTATTCTCATATCTTCTAAACTTTTTATTGGATACTCAATAATATGTCCGTTATTCATTCTTCTTGTCAAATTCCCTTTTGGAGTTTTATAAATAGTTATTTTTTCAGACCTATTTTCACCATATTTTTCTATTATATGGATCCCTGCTTGATGATTTATGGTTTCTTTGAATAAAGGAAAGTATAGAGTTTCTGGAACATACCTTGGAGCTGCTCTTAAATCTTTATATATTTCAATTTGTTTCATCCCAAAATATTTTAGTGGTATGTGGCAATGTTGCCGAATATTTTTTTTGGATTTCAAATAAATCTTATTTCCAAGATACCAATAATAAATTCGTGGACTAAAAACTAGTTCATCAACATTTTTCTTCATGAAAGTCTTCAAAAATCTTTCTTTAATCGTCATACTTACCATAATTATCATTGTAGGATGTTACTTTTTTTGATACTTGAAAATTTTTTAGATGGCATGTGTTTAATATCTTATATAATTTAATTAAAATATTTAATTAGTCATTTTTAAAGCTCATTAGGGGATTAATTGATAGGGAGATTTAGGAGTTATGAATTTGCTGGATAAAGAAATAAAAGTTGCTACAATGTTAGCGGAGAGAGCAACAGAGATAACTGAATGGTTTAGAGTTAAGGGATTTAAGTCTTACAAGAAAAAAGATAAATCGCCCGTGACTATAGCAGATTTTGGGTCTCAAATTTATATTTTAAACGAATTAAAAAATCAATTTCCTTCAGATGAAATTATCGCTGAGGAAGAATCTGAGATCGATTTAGATGGCGAAGATTTAAAAGTTATAAATAAATGTTTTAGCGAGCTAAACATAAAAATTTCTATTAAAGATTATGAAAGTATTCTTAATTATCGCGGTTCAAAATCCAAAAGGCAATGGACTGTAGATCCAATTGATGGAACAAAAGGCTTTCAAAAAAATTTATCTTATGCGGTTGGAATTGGCTTAATGTTGGATTCAATGCCACAATTAGGAGTAATTGCCGCTCCTAACTATGATAATGGAAAATGCGCGATATTTAGAGCAATTAAAGGATCTGGTTCAGAATTTTCTTATAAAAATGATAATGACTTTAAAAAAATCAAGATGAGATTAGAAATTTCGCTAAATGATGCTATTTTATGCCATTCACTCCATTATGATGAACCTTGGGTAATGACTCTAGCAAAAAGGGCAGGAATATCAAATTTTATTCAAATGGATAGCATGGCAAAATTTTGCTTGATTGCAAGTGGAAAAGCTGATATTTACATTAAACCCCTCGCTAAAGATCGAACTTATTCCTGGGACTTTTTACCGGGCATTTTAATCGTTGAAGAAGCAGGAGGAATTGTTTCAGACTTAAATGGTAATCCTATCAAGTTTCAAGGAGAAAAATGCCAAATTACGGCTTCTGGTTTAATTGCTTCTAATAAACAAATTCATTCATCCTTGTTAAATGTTTTAAAAGATGAAATTTTTTCCCATTTACTCACTATTTAAGCAAATTTTTTGATTATTTATAAATTGGAGTAAATTACTTTGATAATTAAAGCTATTTTTTTCAAGATTAGAAAATCTCACTCCTATTAACCTTACTTTTTTAGAACCTGAAATGAATTCATTATATAATTCCTTTATTGTCTCAAAAGCAATTGAGATATTTCTAATGGGAGAATTGAATGTTTTGCACCTCGTGAAAGTGCTAAAATCTTCAAATCTAATTTTTATGCTAACTGATTTATAAAAAAGATCCTCTTTTTTTAACTTAACATGCAATTTGCTGTTTATTTTTCTAAACCATTCAAGGATCATTTTAGAATCATCGATATCGACTTGAAAAGTTTTTTCCTTGCTCATGGATTTTCTAGTTCTTTTTTCTCTTACTATTTTATTTTCCGTAAGGCAATTAATAACTTTCCATATCCATTCTCCTTGTTTTCCATATTTTTCTGATAAGAATTTCAAATCAAAATTCATTAAATCTCCAATAAAGTAAATTCCATCAGCATTATAATGCAATTTTGACTTTTTTCCAATCCCAGGGATTTTTGTAATTTCTAGATTTGAAAGAAATTGTTTGACTTGATTTTTTTCCACAATTGTAATGCCATTAGGTTTTTTATAATCAGAAGCCATTTTAGCTATTATTTTTGTTGGACCACATCCAATTGAAATCGTTAATCCAACTTTCTTAAAAACTTCTTGTTGTATTTTTTTGGCTATTTCATACGCATCATTGAAATCAGAACAAGTTTTGGAAATTTCTAAATATGCCTCATCAATGCTAGCTTGTTGAAAAGAATCAGCATGAAATTTTAATATTTCCATTACTTCTTTGGACGCCTTTTCATATTTTTTAAAATTTGGTCTTAAAAATATTCCATTCGGGCATCTTTTAAAAGCAATAGAAATTGGCATTCCTGAATGCAGTCCATATTTTCTGGCTTCATAATTACAAGTAGAAACCACGCCTCTTCCCAATCCATTTTTAGGATCTGCACCAATAATTACGGGCTTTTGCTTTATATCTGGATTATCTCGCATTTCCACTGAAGCAAAAAAACAATCTAAATCGCAATGCATTATCATGATTGATCTATTATATATTAGCAATTTTTTATGTTAAAGAGTCCTAAGTAAGTTTTTCTGAAAAATTACATAAATAATGAGAGGTAAAAAGATTAATGATTTTAATCCTTTAGATTGTGAATTAGTTTTTTAAACAAATTTAAATTACTTCTAATCATGGAAAATGATAAAATAAGACAATATAAATCAGAAGTAGTTAGGGCTGCTAAAGCTATTTTTAAGAAAGGGTTAGTTGAAGCTGGGGAAGGAAATGTTAGCATTCGATTTGGGAAGAAAGATGAAATATTCATTACTCCTTCATTCAATCAATATGAAACTTTAAAGGAAGAAGATGTGGTCCATTTAAAATTTGATGGTACGGTTTTAAGTACTGGAAAACTCCCTTCAACAGAAATAAAAATGCATTTAGCCATTTATGAAAGTAGACCTAAAGTACAAGCAGTAATACACACGCATTCTACTTATGCTACGATGTTATCAATAGTCCATAAAAGTATTCCCATCATAATGGAAGAACAAGTCATATTTTTAGGAGGTTCCATAGATGTTTCGGAGTTTGGAAAGGCTCATACCGAAGAAATAGGAGAAGTCGCTTTAAAAGCCCTTGGAATTAAAAATGCAGCATTATTAGCCAATCACGGGGTAATAGTTTGTGGAAAATCCATTGATCATGCGGTAAAATTTGCTGAGCTCGTAGAAAAGCTAGCTAAAGTTTATTGGGGGGCCCTCCAAATCGGAGAACCTTATGAAATCTCACAAGAAAATGTAGATCGGTTTTTAAAGCATTTTAAGAGCCTTTTTGCCAATTTTCCAAAAAAAGCCTTAAAGAAAGAATAAATCCATTTTTCTAAATCCTTTTAATTTTAAAAGAATTTTTTTAATAGAAACTTTCATTTAAATGAAATTTTTAATTTTACTATAAATACCAAAAATTATCTTTAGAATTTATGAGTTAATATTTTAGTAAATCTTGGAAAAAAGAGAAAAAAATAATTAAAAATCTGAATTTAAGTTGTTAGGAATGATAAAAATTTGTTATTATAATTATTTTTGAGATAAAGTATTATGAAAATAATTTCTTTACAGGTTAGTGATGACCTTTTAGAAAGGTTTGAATCCGTTAGGATTAAAGCGGGATTTGGATCAAAAAGTGAAGCACTTCGCGATGCGATTGTGAAATTTATAGAAACCCATGAAAAATTTGAAAATCTACAAGGGTATAAAGTTATGGCGCTAAATTTAGTTTATGTGCTAAAAGAAAACATTTCTGATAAGATTGCGGAAATTGCATCTCGTTTTCATTCAATAATTAAAGCCATTACTGATTGGAGGATTGCTGGAAAAAAGATTGAATTGATGTTGGTTGTTGGAGAAGTGGGAATCATTAAGGACTTATATTTAGCCATTTCTCAGATAAAAGAAGTCAATTGTTCTGTCCATGAAATCGTGATTGATTGAAATAATCGTAATTATCAATTTAATCGAATTCTAGCGAAAAATCAACTTTTTTGAATGGAAATTGCGTCAATTCACTCGTGCTTATTACATCTGGTTCTGTTAAAATATACTCTAAAATATTATCTCTTGTTATCCCTCCAGATACTTCTATGATCACCTTATTTCGCAGTTTTTTTTGTTTTAGCAAGTCAATAGAAGTTTTAACTTCTTCTGGTGTCATGTTATCCAACATGATTATATCAGCACCTTCTTCAGCAGCTATTATTACATCTTCAACTTTTTCTACTTCAATTTCAATTTTTTTAGTAAAACTAGCTTTTTCTTTCGCTTTCTGTAATATTTTTTTAATATTTCCTTCAAAAAACTTCAAATGCGTATCTTTTAAGAGTATCAGGTCGTCCAAGGAAAATCTATGTGGTTCTCCTCCTCCAATCATTACCGCTTTTTTTTCAAAAATCCTTAAACCTGGCAAAGTCTTGCGCGTGCAAGCAATTTTTACATTTTTTCCTGATTTTTCAATTAGATCTACATAATAACGAGTGGTGGATGTAATGGCACTCATGTGAGTTATTAAATTAAGAGCAGTTCTTTCAACGAAAAGAATATCACGACACTTTCCATTTATAGCTACTATAATCTCTTGTTTTCCAACTTTATCTCCATCTTTCTTATAAAGTTTTGATGAGAGATTAAAAAAATTAAAAATTATTTCTAATTCTTCAATGCCAGAAATGAATCCTTGATTTTTTGCTATTATCTTGGCAGAACAATTTGAATCATCAGGAATTACTAATGAACTAACATCAAAGTAGGAACAATCTTCTTCTAAAAATTCTTTAATCTTCTTTTCTATCAAAAATCGATTATAGCTCATTTTCTTGATAACTCTGATCGTATATTATTAATAGGATTAAATTTAATTAAAATTATGTTAGATGTGGAAAAATTATTTATCACTGTTAATAACGTAAGACTAGAAGCAGAGTATTTCCAATCTAAAACAAACCCCTTTAAAGGAGGAATTCTAATTTGCCACCCGCATCCTCAATTCTATTGGAAGTAGGCTCCAGAGAAGGGAAAGTACGGTGGCAACATGAATAATAATGTTGTAACTACAATTTTTGAAAAAACAATTAAAAAAGACATAACCACATTAAGGTTTAACTTTCGAGGGGTTGGAAGATCTACAGGAATGGTTCAAGATGAAGAAGGAAATATTTCAGATGTTTTAGCTTGTTTTAATTTCTTACAAGAGGAAAAAAAGGTTAAAAAGGTTCTGATTTGCGGTTATTCTTATGGTGCAGCAGTCGGCACGTCAATAGTCAATAATTCTGATAAAATTATCGGATTTTGTGCGATTTCCTTCCCTTGGGATTTCATGAACCCAAAATATAAAAAAATGTCTTTAACTGAAAAGCCAAAATTGTTCATCCAAGGGGACCAAGATAATATTGCCCCATATGATAGGTTCTTGAAACACTACCATGAGTATCCGGACCCAAAAGAAAAAGTAATCATTCATGGTGCTGATCATTTTTACTGGGGATATGAAGAAAATATCGCAAATGAAGTCGTTTCTTTCTATGAAAATTTAATCAATTCCAAATAAATTAAATTTTATTATAGATAAACATTACCTCTCATTAAGATTAAAACATCTACATTATTAAATCAAAAATATATCTTGTAGTTTATTTAACTCTTCCACTTTTAATTTATTGATTAATAGTCGGGAAGAATTTACAAATTTATAAGGAGGGTTTTAAAATCTAATCCTAATGTTATTAAATCAAGTTTAAATGCTTGAAAGTTTTTCTAAATCTTGACTAGAGTTTTGCACTGCCCATTCCAAAAGCTCATCAAGATATCGTTCTACTTCTTCTGATTCGGGGGGCTTTCCTAAAACTGCTAATATGAATTGGGTTTTATTATCGGACATTAAAATATTTCGGCAAATAATATAATCGTTTGTATATTTTATCTTCATTGTATCTAATTGTGAAAGTTCTAATTCTTCAGAAGCTTTAAATGCAGCATCGCTTAACAATGATCCCATTGCTGCAACTACTCTGTCATCTACATCTTCTGCTTTCTGGGAAGCTAATACTAAACCAGTAGAAGTGGCAAATAAAGAAGCTCTAAAGTTTCCATTTGTATTAAGTTCCTTTAATATCATCTCAAGCTTGTTTACCATAAAAATATCCCATCTATTTTATATGATTTTAAATTTAAATATCGACGAACATCTAAACAGTATGAATAATAATAACATATATATTATTTAATTTTAACCATTGATTAATTCTTAATGGTAATGGGAAATTAATCAATTTACATGCATTGTTGAACCTTTGATTTTTAGCTTTTAAATTATGATGATAATGTCCTAATCTGTAAATTATAAAGAATTGGGATGGAGTAATAATTAATGTATTTTAGAGATTCTTTTTTAATTCGATTATGAACGTTGAAATGATGTCATTTTCATCAATATTTAAAAGCATTACAGTTCTTCTTTCTTTAGGTTTTTGAAAACCGGGTTTTAGTGGAGGTGCTTTTGGATTAATAGGGCTTCCTGGATTTAATAATAAGCCGTGCGGTTTAAATTCTTGAATTAATGGATAATGAGTGTGGCCAAAAATTAATATGTTAATCTCATTTTCTTTAAAAAACCGTTCAAGATCTTCAGGTAATATATGAATAATTCCAATTTTATATTTTCCTACCGTGATTTTGATAAAATCTTTAAAATCTTTATTTTTATCTGCATTACCTTTAATAACAATGGTCTGGGCAATTTTATTGAGTTCTTCAATAAATTTTTCATCACATACGTCGCCCACGTGAATAATTTTATCAACATCTCGAAAAACTGTTTTTAACTCGTCAATTATCTCTTTATAATGAAAATCCTTCCAAAATTCGATATGCGTATCTGAAATTATTCCAAATTTAGGCACGATAATTCATCTTTTTTATCATAGTAAAAAGAAACCAATGATAAATATGAATAATCCAAATAAGAAATCTAACAAAATTCGAATTATCTTATGATCAGTTTCTTCTTTTATTCTTTCATCATTTCTGAAATATTGTCTAAATTCTCTAAGTCCCATTTTAATGGCATCTTTTATTCTAGAGAATTGCCAAATGAACAAAATTACACCTATTATCAACATAGGAATGTATATGTAAAAGACCATGTTCATGAAATCATTTCCTTGAATGTAATTCCAGATCGTATGACCTGAAATAACATTGTTTAGAAAATGGGCAAGAATAATCGGGAAAATCCAGTGTTTTTTTAGAATGAATAGGGATAAAACAATTCCAATAAAAAATGCTTCCACAAACCAAATAAACGGAAAAACAATTGGTAATCCTTTTGCAGCAGGATTCATAACATAAGAAAAATGCCCAAGACCAAAATAAAAGGAAGAAATAATGACTGCTGACATAGGATTAACATAATCGCTTCCTCGATTTGTTAAAAAACCACGGGTTAATGATTCTTCATATACAGCTATAAAAAATTGAGATATTAATAATGTGAGTAAGAAGATGAAATATGTATCTTTGAAATAATAATTTGTTACAGAAACTAAAAGAACATTTTTTGAGTATGATAGCATTTCAGGTATAAGTAAATAAGTTAAAAAATCCAATGGAATGAATAGTATGAATAAAAACAAAAATCCGTACAATATTTGATATTTAATATTACTTTTTTTTATTCTAAAAAGATTCAAAAAGTTGATGGTTGCGCTTCTCTCTGATTCTGAAATGAATAGCGCTCTTCTTTTCTCTAAAGCAAAATTTGCTACATATAAAAATATTGAAACTGCCAATATCAAGATAATTGCTCTCAAGAAATAAAACAATATACCGTATACTATGTAATTGAGTTCTAAATATGAGAAGAATAACAATATTAACGAAAATAAGAAGATTCCGAGAAAAATTATTAATGTTTCGAGTAAAAAATAGGATCTTTGACGCGTTAAAAGCTTAGTTGGTTTTACTTTTCTAGGCATTTTTCATTTCTCATGTAATTTATTCCAGATAAAATAATATTTAGTTAAAAAATTTTAAATTTTTTTAATTTTTTCATGAATAATATAATTCTTTCAATTCTTCAAAATTTGGAATTCCATTTCGGGCTCCCAATTTTCGTATGCATCTACTGGCAACAAAATTTCCTAACCTAACATATGATCTTAAGGGGTTAAAATCAAAATCTAAGGATTTAGTAAAACCTAAGATAAATCCCGCAGAAAAAGAATCTCCAGCACCAGTAGTATCAATAACTTCGTCTACAGGATAAGGATCAATCAATTCTGACATTTCTTTAGTTATCAATAGAGCGCCTTTCTCACCTAAAGTTATTATTATGACTCTAACACCCAAACTTAAAAGCTTATCTGCATATTCTCTTACCAAATCTACATTTTTATAATTAATTGAAGTCCGAAATAATGTACTAAATTCTTTCCTTGATAAGATTAAAATATCAATATGTTCCAAGAGTACTTTAATGTTATTTATCCCTTGATCGATAATAAGCATGCCCGGATTTAATATTACTGGAATGTTAAACTTTTTTCCAATCTTTCCTGCTTTAATGAATGGTTTAATGTTTTTCAAGCTACTTAAAAATATTACTCTTGTTGAAATGAGTTCCTTTTCAAGGATTTCATTCTCAGATAAGAGATTAGCAGCACCGCTATGCGCATAGATTCTGCGCTCGCCTTCTGGATTTAAAGCTACATAAGCAGAACCCGTGCCTTTCTCTTTAGAATATTTAATAAATCTTGTCTCAACATTTCCAATCCTAAAATCATCAAGAATCTTATTTTTAAAAGCATCATTCTCACCTAACTTGCCAATGAAAGCTGTTTTCAATCCAAGTCTTCCACAAGCATAGGCTGTATTGGCGGCAGCTCCGCCAGATAAAAGTTTTAATTCTGAAACGAAAACTTCATCATCTTTTTCCGGGTGCCTTTCTACTCTAGCAATCATATCTACTAATGCGGCTCCTATGCAAATGACATCGAATTCCTTTTTCAATTGTTTACACCTCCTAAAAAAAATTATTCATAAGTAAAGGCACCAAACTCAGATTTGATTTCAACAACATTTTTATTCTTTTTTGGGGACTCTTCGCAATTTCCAATAATTTTAGCATCTACATCAAATTTTCTGGATATTTTAATGATTTCATTTCCTATTGATTCATCACAATAAATTTCTAACCTGTGTCCCATGTTAAATACTTGATACATCTCTTGCCAACTAATTTCTGAAGAATTTTGAATGATTTCAAAAATTTTTGGAATTTTAAATAAATTATTCTTAACATATTTTATTCCTTTTCCAAATCTCAAAACTTTTGTTTGACCTCCTCCAGTATTATGTATTATACCATGAATTTCTTTCTTGAATTTTTTCAAAACTTCTTTAATAATAGGAGCATAAGTTCTGGTTGGCGATAATAAGGCTTTCCCAATATCTTGTTGTAATCCGGGTATCTTATCAGTCAGAGCATATTTTCCAAAGAACACGAGATTCTCTTCCAAATTAGAATCATAACATTCTGGATATTTTTTAAAATAATCATGATAAAGTACCCCATGTCTTGCTAAAGTCAACCCATTACATCCAATTCCGCTATTGTAATCATCCTCATATTTAGATTTTCCATAACTTGCAAATCCAACAATAACGTCATCTGGTTTGATTTTACTTGCATCTATTATGTCTTTCTTTTTGATTGTAGTAAAAAGCGAAGCATCAACTAATAATGTTTTAACAACATCTCCCACATCAGCAGTTTCTCCTCCACAAAATATCATGTTTACGTTATATTTTGAAAGATAATTGCAATAAGACTCAAATTCTTTGATAATGATACTCAAGATATTTCCTGGTATTCTATTTTTATTTCTGCTTATGGTATTTGAAATGAAATAATCTCCAGTAGCACCTATGCAAAGAACATCATCTAAATTCATGACAATGGCATCTCTAACGAGACCTTTAAAGATCTCAGCATTACCAGTTTCCTTATAATACATGTAAGCTAAATTTGGTTTTGTTCCAGCCCCATCTGAATGAAAAACTGAAAAAAAATCCTTTTCTCCCCTTACATCCCTTACAATTTTACAAAAAGCTCCTGGAAAAAAACCCTTGTCTGTATCTTTTATGGCTTCATGTACATCTTCTTTTTTAGAAGAAACACCTAATTGTTCATATATTTCTTTTTTATTTTCCATTTTTAAAATCCGTGCGTTTTATTTAAATACATGATTAGATTCTCAACAATTTCGATAGCATTTCCAATATAATTATGAGGATTCAATAATTCTTCAAGTTCTTTCTCGCTAAATCTATCTTTAATCTCTTTGTTATCTAGCAAGGTTTCTTTCAAATCTATATTTCTTTCTCTTGCTCTAATGGCAGCAATTCTGAGGATTTCATGCCCTTCTTGCCTTCCAATTCCTTTATTAACTAATTCTATCATAATTTTTTCTGCCAAGCAAGCGCCTCTAGTGAGGTTTAAGTTATCTTCTATTTTTCTCTCATTAAATTCAACACCATTCATTATTGAAATCATTTCGCATATCATGAAGTCTAATAGTACAAAATTTTCAGCAAATAATATCCTTTCGCCAGCAGAATTGGTGAGATCTCTCTCATCTTCCAAGATAATATTATCTAATGCAGGTATTACGTTTGACTTTATTATGCGTGCTAAACTACATATTCTTTCTGATTTGTGAGGATTACGCTTATGAGGCATTGTTGAACTACCTACTTGAGATTTTTTAAAAGGTTCAAACATTTCAGAAATCTCAGTTCTCTGAAGGATTCTAATTTCACGTGCCATTTTTGCTAATGTTTGAGCTATTAGTGAAGTTAAAAAGATAACTTCAGCATGGCGATCTCTCTGAATTATCTGGTTAGAAATGAGCGCTTGATTCAAATTAAGCAATTTCATTACTTTTTCCTGAAGCCTTGGACCTTTTCCAGCAAAACTAGCCATCGTTCCTACTGCTCCAGACATTTTTCCAAAGGATATTCTTTTTATTGTTTGATCTATTCTAAGAAGATGTCTACTTATTTCATAAGCCCAAACTCCAAACCGCATTCCATAAGTAGTTGGGATGGCGTGCTGTCCATGAGTTCGACCTATGCAAATTAACTTCTTAGTCCTTATCATGATATCCATGAGTTTATTCAAAAGTTTAAGTAAGCTCTCTTTAATGCTACTCAATGCTTCTCTAAGCTGAATTGCTAAAGCTGTATCCTCTATATCATAGCTTGTAGCTCCGAGATGCACGTATCTTCCTGCATCATTTTCACATTGTTCTGCTAATGCTTTTACCATTGCCATTAAGTCATGATGGATTTGTTTATCTATTTCTTTAACACGGTCCAATTTAACATGGTTTAAATTGGCTTTTCTTTCTATTTCTTTGGCAGCTTCCATTGGAATGCTTCCAAGTTCTGCGTGAGCTCTTGCTAACGCAGCTTCTACCTTCAACCAAAACTCTAATTTTCTTTCTTCTGTAAAAAGTTCAGCAATTTTAGATCTATAGCGCGTCTCGATTGGATGGACAAATTCGTGGTTCATTTTAATCTAATTGTGTTTTAATTGAATATATCTCAAATAAAAATGATAATGATGATATATAATATAATTCTTGAAAATATAACTTATTTTGTTAATTTCGAAATAATTATAAGTTAATTTTTAAAACTATGATCTTTCAAATTTAGAAAATTAGAAATTTAAAATACACGAGGGATATAAATGTAATTTTTTATTAACAATTTCTAATGGGATACAAAGAGAAGTTCACTTTCTTTAGATGTTATCATTGTGGAGAATGGTTTTATACAAAAAGACCCATAAAGGCAAAAAAATGTTGGAAATGTAATCACATTTTTCAATTTAAAAATGCATTTAAGTTTTCAAAAATATGCCAACAAGAAGAAGCCATTTATTTTATTAAAATGTTGAAAGAAAAAGAGAATTCGAAATATGAATCAAATCATCCATCATTTTATCAATTTAAATTGAATTTTTCTAAGTGAAAAAGATAAAATTTAATTATTCTTTTTTTTTCTCATTTTTATAAAGATAATAATTCAACAATTTACATTATTTAGAAAATATTCTTCTTTATTTTACGAGCGATCTTGATAAAAATGGGATTATACGAGCTTCTTGATGTTTTTGATGATAAATTAATAAATTGGATTGAAAAGAACACGAAAAATCGAGTTGATTACTGGGATATTCGAGCTGAAACCAAAAGTGGCAATTCTTTAGAATTTACAAATAGAAAAAGTAAAGAAATTTCATCCTATGAACTTGTTGAATGTTCAATTAGAGCTCTTTATGAGGGAAAATGGGGATTTTATGTCTTAAAAGATTTAAACTCTAACACAATTAAGCAAGGAATGGAAAGCGCAATTAAATTATGTAAAATTCCGAATATTTCTATAAATAATCCATTTAAAATTAATGAAGTTGATTCATACAATAAAAAGATAAGAATCAAGAGTAAAAAGAAAATAATAGATGTCCCCATTGAGGAAAAGATTAATTTACTGAAAGAACACGAAGATATTGCTTTCAATTATTCAAAAAAAGTTAAGAATACTAAAACGACTTACATAGATAAGCACGTCAAAAAAATTTTCCTTAATGCTTTTGGGAGTAAAATCTTTCAAGAAATGGAATTTGTAAGGCTTTTTTCTACCGTTTTTGCTGCAGAAAATGGAGTGATTCAACATAGTATGAATTCTGTAGCTGGCATTGGTGGGTTTGAAATTGTTGAAACGAAAAAAGCTCGTGCCATAAGTAAGAAATCTGCTAAAGAAGCAATTGAATTATTAGGGGCAAGTTCTCCTGTTGGAGGCAAATTTACAGTTATAATGGATCCCAAGCTGGTTGGAACTTTTGTTCATGAGGCTATAGGACATTCTTGTGAAGCGGATTTAGTTTTACAAAAAGAGAGTGTTCTTAAGGGAAAAATTGGTGAAAAAATAGCAAATGAAAGTGTCACAATTAGTGATAATCCTATTTTAGGACAAGGAACTTTATTTAACCTGCCCTATGAATTATATGGAAGTTATGCGTATGATGATGAGGGAATTAAATCTAAAAAGGTAGATATTATAAAAGAAGGTATCTTAATTAATTTTCTTCATAACCTTGAAACTGCTTCAAGAATGGGTACATCTCCTAATGGACATGGTAGAGCAAGCACGGCAGTGTCTATTCCTCAAGTAAGAATGGGCTTTACTTACTTGGAGCCAAGAGATTGGGAATTAGAAGAAATGATAAGCGAAACAAAACATGGCATTCTTTGTGAAGACTTTCAATATGGATATACTGATACTACAACCGGTAATTTTCAATTCAAGTGTAGAATATCATCATTAATAGAGAATGGCGAAAAAACAAAATTAATGCGTGATGTTTCCTTAGGTGGAATGTCATTGGAAATATTAAATCGCATA
>CAZIEC010000054.1:0-14716 GCA_964538145.1 uncultured archaeon | reverse complement strand
GTTAATTAAGTATAAATAACTGAACATTGAGCTTTAAATATTATAAATCAATTAATTTGAAAAATTCTAACTAAATTAAAAAGCATGCTTAGATTTAATATATGGTGAAAAAGAAATGTTAGAAAAGGATGACGGAAAAGTTTTTATCGGAAATAAAAAAACAATGAGCTATGTAATGGCGGCTATGATGATTTTAAACGATGGTCCAGTGAGATTATTGGCTCGAGGGAAAGCAATTTCCAGAGCAGTTGATGTTGCAGAAATTTTGATAAATAAATTTGCTAAAGGAAGTCGGTACGGCGAGATCAAAATAGGTACTGAAACTGTCACGAATAATGATGGAACTCCAACTAATATTTCTACTATTGAAATTGAAATAATACCTCCAAACAAGTAAAAAACCGAATTTCTAATCGTAAGGAAGAAACTTCGGTAGACCTCTTTTTTTAATTATTCTTGTTTTTTTACATGTTGGGTCAATATTTTAAAAGCTTCAATCATTTTGTAAAAATTTATAATGTGCTAAATCAACTATTGGCTTATAACCAATTTGTTGGTAAATTTTATTTGAAGTAGGATTTGATAAATCGGTGAAAAGGCAACAATAATCATATTTATCATCTAAAAGAAGCTTGCTTAATTTAGCCACACATTCAGTAGCATAACCTCTTCTCCTGAATTCAGGAGGTGTATATACCATATTTATTGCCACGCCTTTTGGCGTTTCTCGAGCTTTTCTAGCCATTGAAACCGGCTCATTATCATCTAAAAGCAAGTAAAAATTGCTTTTCTTTTCTCCAATCTCTGATTTCATTAAATTCAATGTATTTTCTATTATTTCCTCATTAATAGTTGGTCCTTCTGCTTCAATCAACATTGCTTCAGTCCATTTCAAGATTAAATTCTCATATTTCTTGACTCCAACAACAAATTCCTTGTCTCCTAATAGTTTTTCGTTAACTTTTCTTAATTCATATATTCTTTCCCCTCTTATCAATTCAACTTTCACTTTTTTAAGTTCCTTCCATTTTTTAGCAAAAAGATTAGCAATGTTTTTCATAGCTAGAACTCCAGGAAAATTAAGACCTTTTTCATTTAATTTTTCTGCCAAATATTTAATATATTTTAAATCAGTAGCGTGGGATATCAATAAATCTCTAGGAGGCGTACATATCGCAACAACTTGGATTTCGCCTTCATCCTCAACAAAACTAAGAAGTCCATTAATTTGCTCATTTGTTTCAAATTTTTTTTTCACGTCTTCTAAAACAATAAAGAATAAGTTATTTTCAATCTCCCTTTTTTCTAAAAATGGGTAAACTTTTTCATAAAACTCAATTGAATTTTTCCCAAACTCGATTCTCATTTCTAATCTAATGCATTTATTATTTAATTAATTGAAAATAATAAAATGATAGATTTTAAACATTAACTTTGCTTTAAATTATCAATTTTTGCTTGAAATTCCGTTATCTCAGCATCATTTAATTCTCCAGTTAAAGATTTCTTAATCAATGTAATAAAGTCCTTAATTAGTGAGTGTTCAATAATCGTGCAAGTTTGGTTTAGAGTATTAACGTCAATAATCATTGCAGAATCTAGTATCGTCCCGCTTCCTAAAATATCCTTTAATATTAAACGATTATCATCATCATACGATAGAACCACAATATCCTCTGTAACTAGCGAATTGTTGTTCTTTTTTATTACTTTAAATTCACACATGGCTTTTACCTTTAACTTATTTGTCTTTATTTTCTTTCTAATTCATTTAATCTAATAAAACTAAATTTTTTAAAATACCATTAATAAATTAAAATATAGTAATATTTCTAAAACTAAAAAATTGATGATAAAATGGCTAGACCTTACCAGAAAGCAAATATACCCGGTCCCGAGATGGGTACGACCGTATTTGACCCAAAAGTAATGGCAAATATCTTGAAATCTCCAAAGCGCAAGGTTTTTGTAATAGGGTCTGAATCGCTTGAAGAAAGATTCAAATTAGGTGAAAAATATGCATTTGATTACTTCGTTGAGATCGCCAAGAAATTAGATTGTCATGTTGTTGCCACTGGACATGTATACAAGTATCTTAAAGAGAAAATCGATAAAAATAAATTATGGGAAATGTCCCTCATCAATATAACAGCAAGACTCGTTGATAAAGACTGGAAAGGCTTGGATGGAAATGGGCAATATAGCATGGCAATTTTTGGTGGACACATTGTTTTTTATGTATCTCAGACTTTAAGCCGAATTAAAAACTTTTCAAACTGGGTGAGGACGGTAGAATTGGATAAATATGCACATCCAAATGCACGATTTAGCTTGCCGAATTTGAGTAATGATGAATGGAAAGAGTTTTTAGAAAAATTAATAGAAAATTTATAATATTTTAAAATTATTTTTAAAAAATATTATGGAGGATTAAAAATATGAGTTTTTCCGACATTCCGGTTGATGTAGGTCCAGTATACGAGGGTGAGAGAATTAGAGCTAATCAAATGTATGTTGAACTTGGAGGACCTAAAATTGAAAAACATTTCGAATTAGTTAGAGTACGCGATGCTAAAGACATCAAGGATGAAGAAGTCATACTTCACGGTCCAGATATTAAAGATATGGAAGAAGGATCTCGGCATCCAATTGGCATCCTCGTTGAAGTGGCTGGAAAACAATTAGAAGAAGATCTTGAGGCAGTATTTGAAAGGAGAATTCACGAGTTTTGTAATTATGTTAATGGAGTAATGCATCTAAATCAAAGATACACGAATTGGATGAGAGTTTCAAAAACTGCAGTCCAAAAAGGGTTTAATACATTTCAATTACTTGGAAAAGTTTTAATTAGGCTATTTAAAGCAGAATTGCCAATTATCGAACAATGTCAAGTAACTTTTTACACTGATCCCAAATTGATTGAGAAACCTTATGAAATGGCAATGCAAGTCTATGAGAAAAGGGATGAAAGGGCAAGAGGTTTACACGATGAGGACGTAGATATGTTTTATGGGTGCGTTTTATGCCAATCTTTTGCCCCAACTCATGCTTGTTGCATTACTCCAGATAGAACTAGCTTGTGCGGCTCCATTAACTGGTTTGATGCCCGTGCAGCAGCTAAAGTTGATCCTAAGGGTCCAATTTTTGAAGTTCCACCTGGAGAATGCGTGAATGAATTAGCTGGCGAATATACAGGCGTTAATGAGATGATAAAGAAAAGATCACTTGGAGAAATTGAAAGAATTTATTTATATTCTGGAATGGAATTTCCACACACATCTTGTGGATGTTTTGAAGCAATTGATTTTTATATTCCCGAAGTTAATGGCCATGGTATTGTTGATCGTAGTTTTGATAGCGTTGCCATAAATGGCTTACCTTTCTCTGCAATGGCAAATCAAACTGGAGGAGGAAAGCAAATGCCTGGATTTAATGGCATTAGCATTCAATATATCATGAGTCCGAAATTCCAGCAATACGATGGAGGGATACAAATGGTCGTATGGATGAACAGTGCTGTAAAAGATCGCGTTGCAGAATTTTTACCACAAGATTTAGTACCTAAAATTGCGACTGAAAAAGAAGTTCAAGACTTGAACGCTTTAAAAGAATGGTTAAAAGAAGTAGATCATCCTGTAGTCAAAACTTGGGAAGCCATGGAAATGGCAGAGGAAGAAGAAGAGGAAGAATACGAGGAAGAAGGAGCAATGATACCCATGGGAACCCAAGCATTTACAATTCCAGGTGCTGGAGGCGTTGGAGGCTTCAAGATCATCTTGAAAAATTGTAAAATTCATGCCGAATCAATAATCATCAAAAAGATTCAGCCTAAAGGTAAAAAAAAATAAAATAAAATTTTGAAATATCTTTTTTTCCTTATTTTTTTAACAGAAGATTTAAAAATCATTAGATCATGCGAACTTAGATTCATTTTTTATTGATATATAATACAATAAATGCTTGATATTTTGAACAAAATTTTTTTCATTCTTTTACTTCTTTTGCTAAATTTTTTAATCTTTCAATAATATTCCATTTTTTTACTAAATTGGCTACTGCTTTAGGTACAAAAATTTCCCATTGGTTATCAGTAATCATTGCTTTTCTAATATCACTAGAAGATAATCCTTTTTTTTCAATGGAGACTTCCCATAAAATGTGTACTTTCAAGTCAAGAGACTCTAAATATTTCTTTTTTGTTTTACCCCAATCATCATAAATTGTAATGAAAAACACGGCTTCTTTAGGAACGTAATATTTAATGAGTTCTGGCAAATTAATTGGAAAGGGTACAATGGAAAACTCTTCAAGATTTAACCCATTTTCTATTAAAGTTTCTCTTATCATCACAAATCTTTCATAGTAAGTGAGAGGATTTGCAATTGGTTTATCTCTATGTGGATTTGTATTAGTTGGCTTAGTAAGTTTGGGGTCAGGATTTGTAATTCCTATGATGAGATGCCTTGAAAGCTTTTTAGCGGCCATGATGAATTTCAAGTGATCATTGTGCAGGATTTGAAATCTTCCATGAACCACCCCTAATTCAAAAGGAAAATCCCTAATTGTCATTTTAACGCGTTCCATTATAAATATGTGTAGATTTAATCAAGATTAGTAATGGCATTTTTATTTATTTTACTAGTTAAGTAAAAATGATATATTTTATAAATTAAATTAAAAAAGAAAAAAGATTAGAAAATTAAATTAAAAAACTGAGTTATTTTTATTAAATAATTCAATGAAAGCATTCAAATTCTTGAGAAAAGATTAAAAATAATTAATCTATTTCTTGTACTTCTCTCGATATTTGAACGGTTTCAAAGATTTCCTCGCCTTTAATGAAAGCTTCTGTCAACCTATAAGCCTCATCATCTGTATATTGTTTTGGAGGATGTTTCATGAAATATGCAGATGGAGAATAGAGCACGCCACCCTCTCCGCGATCAAGTGCTAATTTGCAACACCTGATGGCATCAATTACAACGCCAGCAGAGTTAGGAGAATCTTCAACCGAGAGCCTTAACTCAAGGTTGATTGGAATGTCTCCAAAAATGCGAGCTTCCATCCTGATAAAGCATACTTTATTATCCTTTTGCCAAGCAACGTAATCACTTGGCCCTATATGAATGTTTTCATCATCTAGACGATGTGCAGTTTGAGATTGTACGGCTTCTGTCTTAGAAATCTTCTTAGACATTAAGCGGCTTCTATCAAGCATGTTAAGGAAATCTGTGTTTCCGCCAGTGTTTAATTGATAAGTTCTATCAAGTTTAACTCCTCGTTTTTTCAACAAATTAGTTAAGACGCGATGGACGATAGTTGCACCAAGTTGAGATTTCACATCATCTCCGATAATAGGAATCTTCTCGCGTTCAAATTTTCTTGCCCATTCTGGATCACTCGCAATGAATACTGGCATACAGTTTATAAATGCGACTCCGGCCTCTAAAGCACATTCAGCATAAAATCTTACTGCCTTTTCGGATCCAACTGGGCAGAAATTCACGAGTATTTCGCATCCAGATTCTTTTAATTCTTTAATGATATCTTTTTTCGAGGATTCTTTCACGTTAGCCAATACAAACGTGTTCTTTTCTGGATAATTTTTCATATGTTCTGCATATCCATCTAAAATTTTACCCATTTTTACTATAACTCCCTTTTTGGGAACATCTTTGTAGAAAATCTTAGTGCAATTTGGAGGTGCAAAAATCGCTTCTGATAGATCTTTTCCTACCTTTCTTTTATCAATATCAAAAGCACATACGACATCAATATCTCCGGGTTCATATCCTCCAATATTCCAATGCATTAATCCTATAGCATCTTCTGGTCTCTTATTTTTATAATATTCGATACCTTGTACTAAAGCACTGGCGCAATTTCCTACTCCGACAATACCAATCTTTATTTTTCCCATACCATCACCTCCTTTAATTTATTTTAAATCAGCTTTTTTCATGTGCCTTATTGCTTGGATGGAATAAACTATTCCAGTAATAATGGCATGAAGGCACATTGAAAATATAGAAAATTCAAAATGACTAAATAATCCAAATACAATCAAGTGAATTGTATAAATATTTCTTCTCCCATCAAATCTTCTAAACATTTGGTCAAATCTACTACTATCTGCAAGAGAAATCTTCATTACTTCCTTGTATTGCATCGAACAATGTCGGTTGAATGAATCTGCCAATAACATTATCAATATAACAATAATGACATAAAATTCTCCGATAATAAAGAATGCTCCAAGACCAGCACCGACATATATGGCTTGCTCGTAAAGCTGATCAAATGAATGTTCTATGTGTCCGACCTTACTTTCTTTCATTCTAAGTCTTGCCAACTTTCCGTCCACGCCATCAAAAATATTAATTAATACTAACATTATTATTCCAATCCACCAATTCTGCGTGATGAAAAGGAACATGGTAATATAGCCTAACAAGTTAACAAAATACGTGACATGATTTGCTGTAATGGGTGTTTCGGATAACAAGTAGACGAATAAATTCTCAAAATGCCTATTGAAATACCAAGCAACCAAGTCCAATGTACCCTTTTGAGTGCTTTTTACCATTAATTTCTTGGCACTTTTAAAATCATCTGGTTCTTTGAATAAATACAAGTGTAATGGAACATCTCTCCGCATTCCTGGCTTATAAGTTTTAATTTCATCTGTTTTTGCTGTTGGGAGCGGATTTCTGCTTATCAAAGTGTTTATCAATTTCTTGTAGGATGCAAGATCACTGTTCTCAAGATTTAAAATATACTCAGGTTTAACTCTTGCGATTAAAGGCTTTTCTCTTTCTTGATCATCTCTATTTGTCTTGATGTTATCTCCCCTAACAATTACAACTTCTTCATGAGTTTTCAACTCTTTAATTATTCGATCATCAATTATCATGCTCCCGTCTAATAATACCAACCTTTTAGGCTGTATTTTTTGTATTTCCTTTTTTAATTCTTCCAGTGTGCTCAATGTTATCAAAGTTTCAAAATCTTCCTTAGTCAATATTTCACCAATAATTTTTTTATCTAAACCATTTTTAGTAAAAACAATTACTTCCTCTAGCCCTTCTTTTTTCAAGTTATTTATATTTCTTTCAAGAGGAGATAAACCACATATTTTTTTTAGATAAAAGGGTCTTTCCTTGAAAGTAAATGGGCTTGGTGGTAAGATAATAATCCCTAAGTCCCTAATAAATTCCTTTGATTTTTGCTTGAATTGCACTTCTTGAATTAACATTTTCAATCACCATACAGGTTTTCATTAATGATATATTGGCGATTTTCATCGGGATTAACTCCGAACGGATACAATTCTGACGCAGAGCTGAAAAGCTCTAAAACATTATTATATATGTTTGAATCATCAATATCAACCCATATAACATTAGAAAAATCTAAATACTCCGCTCTTAATTCTGAAATAATCGCATTTTTAACAACATCAGATACTCCAAATTTGTATCTTGATGATTCTAATTTTTCACATTCTTTTAAAATCGTACTTTTTTTGATGATAAACGCACCCATATCAATGCGATTATAATTTGGTATTGTTTTTCCTATTTCTTGAATCGTTAATTTGAACCCTCTCACTTTTGTAGCATCGTCTAAATCGTAATATCCCTTGATCTTCATCGGATCTGTTGCTAACAATATGTCTTGACCTCTATATTTTTTTTTTAGTCGATTAAATATGTTTTTTGAAAATACATGATCTGCCATTGACATTAACAAGTATTTGGCCCTCGAGTTAAGCAATCCCAGGTATAAGCTGTATCCATTTTCGCGTTCTGGAAAATTATTTTCAATTAAATTAATCTCTAGATTATCTGGATCAATCCCAAACTTTCTTAAATTAGCTTTTGACAGTTGTTCTTTTTGCAAATCAATTGTATATCCATTAGTGACTATATTAATTCGATATATCCTTGCTTTTACCATTCCACTAATTATATAATTTAAAATGTTAGAATCTTTTAATGGCAATAAGCACTTTGAAAAGCTAAGTTCTAATTGATGAAAACGACTTGATCTTCCAGCAGCTAATATTAAACCTTCTATATCAAATTTAGTCATAACTCTCGACCTCTAATGGTATTTAATAAATATACTCTAATAGTTCAGAAATTCATATACTTTCTTGAGAGAAATCTTAGGTTGGATCGTGTAGGAAAATTTTAGAGAAAAATGGTATCCAACAATTGTATAACGCCAACTTGAATAAAAACTATTAGCATGATTATATTGATCTGTATAATATAAAAATTTTATGATTATTTAAAAAGGAAATATACATGTTATCAATATTAATGTTTATGAATATCGCAACATAGTTATTTTGAAAAATTAATGCAATGGTGCTATTAAATAGTTCTCAGTAAATCTAGGATTGTTCCATTCAAACTAATTCCATGACACATAATAGAGGAAAAACTCAAATTATACCTTTCAAAATTTGTCAATAATAAGATTAGACCTTTTAGATTAATTATAATATTATTTCGATTTTATTTAATGAATTATAAATCAGTTTTTATGAACCATTAATAAAATATTTTCAAAAAAAATAAATATTTTAATTTTTATTAATAATTATAAGAGAAGTATTTGAGTAAAAGCAATTACGTTTAATATTAATGAATGAATTTGGATGCTTGAATCGCAACATTTAATGTATGGGGTTTGTGGTTTAACTATTGATTTTATTAACATACTCTTAGGGGGTATTTTAACGAAAGCATGAAATTAAGTACCAATATTATTCAAAATTTAGATCGGACTAATAAATCTTATGATTTATTAACTATTTTTTATAATCCTATCGATGATGAACCAATCTATCATGATCAATCTGGAAATATTGATTTAAGGCGAATTGTTAAAGAAAAATTCGGTATTCATAGGGGTTTTGAAAATAATAATATAAAGCCTAATTCTATTGATGCTATAAAAAAAGCTTTGTCCTTAAATCCTCCATTCGTAGAATTTGATATCGTTTTACATGATGGGATTGTCAAAACGTCACATCCACCTCAAGAGCCATTAGATAAAATTGAAGACATCTTAGATTTATTTAAGTCTACAACTACTTTTCCGAAAATAGACGTTAAAATGAAGCGTGAAACAAGCCTTACTTTAATAGAAAAAATTTTCAAATTGGTAATCGAATTTAACCGTTTCACGTTAATTAACCTTTCTGGCGTTAAAAATAGAAATTTTATAATGGAAATTGAAGAAATTTTTTATGAAAAAATAAAAAATCACGATAAAATTAAATTAAACATCGACTTGGCAAGGTATAAAAAGCCTAAAGAAGAAATTGACGATGATATTAGGATCCACGTTAAAAAAATTTGCAAGGTAATTCATTCAATTAGTCCTGAAATACATGAAGAAAATTGGGATTCAATCTTATCATTTGCTAAGGAAAATAACATCAAGTACGTGTATTTTTGGTTAAGAGGGTGGCCAGATCAGCCAAATCCAGAAGTAAAAGTTGACACGATCCTTAACGCCTTGAAATTGGAAGTCAAATATGGGATTAAAATATTTTTTGATATCAATTTTAATTTTGTCAAGTTTTAAAACCCTATTTTAATCTGATATTTTTTAAAAACTCCCAACCTAACTCTTTTTCATCATCAAGAAATGATGATCCTAAGATTCAAAAAATTTTTTCCCCAAATAAAGTACAGAGAAAATAAATTAAAGATTTAAGAAGTCTTAAAATAATTTTTAATAAATTAAAAATGGAAAAAAATGAATTTCAAGGAAAGTTTTGATGAAGTGGCTTTAAGGCTATCTGCTTGGTGGGATCATGAAAAAACTGATCGTCCAGTCATATCATATTATCATCCAAAAAAAGGGAGTTCATTGGGAGGATATCTTGATGCAATGGGTGAAGATTGGACTTTAGCCAAGAATCATGATGGAATTGAACAAGCTTTAGAAAGTTTCGAAAAAAGGGCTGAAAAAACGCTTTATGGGGGAGAGTCTGTTCCCTCTTATTTCACGAATTATGGGGCAGGAATCATCGCAGCTATTTTTGGATCTGAACCTAAATTTGAATCTGAAACTGTCTGGTTTCAAAAAATCTCAAATCCTAAAGATATTGTGAATCTTCTTGAGAATGTTAAATTGAATCAAAATAATGAATGGTTTTCACGATTATTAAAAGTAACGCAGTTCGCAGCTAAAAGAGCTAAAGATAGATATCAAATTTCCATTACTGATTTAGGTGGCGTATTAGATGTATTATCCTCTCTCATTAGCCCTACAGAAGTAATATTAACGATGAAACGCGCTCCCCATATAATTGATACTTGCAGACAAATCATTTTAGAAAAACTTCTAAAAATATTTGATGAATTATATAAAATCATGAAAAAATATTGTAATGGATTTAATACTTGGTTAAACATTTGGTGTGAAAAAAGCTGGTATCCCGTTCAATGCGATTTTATTTCAATGCTCAATCCCAAATGGTTTGAAAGATTTGCATTACCCGATATCATAACTCAAATGCAACACATGGATTATTCAATATATCACATGGATGGCCCATATCAGATTCCTTTCTTAGATCATTTCTTATCCATTGATGAATTAACAGGCATCCAATGGGTTCCTGGAGCGGGAAAACCACCTCAAGGTTCTGAGGAATGGTTGCATTTATACAAGAAAATACAAGATGCTGGTAAAAGCGTGATAATTGATACATTGCCAGATAATATCTCATATTTATATAAAGTATTAGATCCAATGAAAATATATGCTAGGACTTATTTTACTTCAGAAACAATTGCTAATTTATATTTACCCTCTTTTATCGGTGGTCAAGAAGGAAAGTTAATTGTTAAAATATTCAAGTGGGTTAGTTCTTAAGGTAAACAGCGATTAAATAAAGATGATCTGGAAGAATTTTTAACCAAACATGATTTAAAATTTAATACTAAGGCAAAAAGGGAGATCTTAAAAAAAATCAATAGTAAGTTCAAAAAAAAATTATTCTTTACTTAGCATGATTTATTTCCAATTATATTTAATAATTAAAAATAAAAAACAAAATTAAATTTTAAAAATTTTAAAATTTGATATATATCTATGTTTCTAGTTAAATATATCAAAAAACACAAATTATTTAGTTTCTTTACTGGAATTTTTCTTACCTGGTTCGTTTTTCTACTCATTATTTTATTAACCAGCCACAGAAATGTCATTTTTTATGATGCTCTAACTCAATCTGATGTTAGCTCGAATTATGAAAGTAGGTTACCTATTCTGAGATACTTTCTAGAACCAATTGCTTCTGTTAGTTTCATGCTAGGAATGGACTTCTCTTGGTTGTTCTTATTCATGATAAGTTATCCTGTTTTACGATTGATTTATTTGATGCTAAAACGAAAAGGATATTTCAACTCAAAAAAATTCAAATTGTTTTCCTTGATTATAAATGATTTACTCTATTTTTCATTTAAGATATGGGTCATTCCTCTAATTTTCTTAGCTTTAATCATGCTATTTGGGTATATATTTATAGGATTTCTATTTGTAAACAGATATTTCATGGTACCAATACAAATCATTGTAAGCGGATGTTTCGTTTTAATAGGCATTAAAATTTTCATGATATTAATAAAATTGATCCATCCTCGCCTGACTTTCGATTACTTGAAGAAAAACAGGGAAAAAGCGATGAAAAAGAGAGCAATATCACCCCATTTTTCAAGATTTAAACGTGAGATTGCTTATTTTGTAGGATTGGGGCTCTTATTACTTGGATCTAATGTGGCATTAATATCAACACCTTTTCCAAATCATTCAATTGTTTCAAAGGTACCTCTTGCTAATGATGAGTTCTTAATAGATCTTCACGTTCACACGGTATTCTCAGATGGATGGCTTACACCAGAAGAAAGAATAATGTGGTACATTTCCCAAGGCATTTCTATTGCAGCTTTTTCTGATCATGATAATATTCGAGGAGCGAAAATTGCTAAGGAATTTGTTGAAAAAAATGATTTAGATTTTACTGTTTTAATAGCAGAAGAATGGACTGATCACGAAAATGATATCCATTTAAATTATTATGGTATTAATGAAGAAATAGTTCCTTTAGAATCCAAAACTCCTAGTGGACCGAAAGCAATGAACATTTCTGAATTAATTAGTTACGTGAAAAGTAAGGGTGGGTACATTACTGTAAACCATTATAATTATGATCCTAATCCAAAAGGTGGGTATGGTGTTCCATATACTTTAGAACAACTTAGGGATTGGGGCGTGGATGGTTTTGAAATAATAAATGGTGGTTCTTGGTTAAAGTACAAGGAAATAAGACAATTTTGCCTTGATAATAATCTCATATGCATGGCAGGCTCAGATACGCATACAAATGAGGATTTAAATACGTTCATCAAGATTAGGCTAAATGATCCCTCAAATAAGACAGTAAAGAATATTTTTGAAGAGTTAAAGAAAAACACGCATGAAACAATAGCAATAGAATTTTATCCGAAGGTTTTTAACATTGACAATGATTTAGAAGATTTAGGATTTTACATCGTGGAAGATTTAATCAATTATTTTCTAAACCTTAATACATTTCAAACATTATCATGGATATCGTGGTCCTCAATAATATACGTTTCATTCATGGTAATTATAAGAAAGATCAAGAAGACAGACTTGTCAAAATTACAGAAGAAGTTTAATTATTAACCTAAAATTTTTTATTTATATGTAATAACTCGTTCTATCTTCATCAAATTTATTTCTATCCTTATCTTTTTCATCGTCATCATCATCTCCAAAGATCATTTTTGAAAAATATTTGATTATTTCCTCTGGTCCAGCACTCGGATCTAAATCTTTTAAATCATTAAGGTTAATCCCAATAATGCGCCCTCTTTTATAAGGTAATATTTTCTCTTTAAACTCTCTTTCCATTTCTTTTTTCTTCTTATCATTTAAATAAAGTTCTTTTTTCATTAATTCTCGAAGTTCATCCGCCACAAGTTCGTCAAGTTCCTCCGGTTTAAGTGTAATGAGCAAATCATTTCCATAAGTGCGAGTTAACCTTTTTATAGCTTTTTGTCTCTTTGATTCTGGAATTTGTTCTATGGAATCGAGACCTAAGATCTTTATAATATTCAACCAATCCAATTGAAGAGCCCAAATTTCTTTTTCAGACATCTTTATATAATCTCTATTTTATCAAGAAAAAAAAATTAAATCTAACTGTTAAATTTTTACATTATAAAAAATACATGAAAATCTTCACATTTAAATTAACCTAATCATCTTCATTTCAAGAATCATGTTTTAGTCTTAATTAAAGAACTCTATTATTTTATTAACAACCTTTTGAGGAGCGTCGTACATTATCCAATGAGAAGAATCATTTACTTTTTCAACTTCTAATTTTTTAACATAATTTGATAATTCCTCTAAAATCGAGGGCATTATGGCAACATCTTTCATTCCATGCATAACAAAAGTAGGCACGTTAATGATCCCCGTCCACTCGTCAAAATTAAGGTTTGCCCTGTAATAATTCACTCCTGCTTCAATAGCACCCTCTTGCTTCCAAGCCTTCAAGTACATTCTCTTATCTTCTTCCGTAAATGCGTCTTTCTTAACAGTTCCATTAAATACAACTTTTTTCAACCAATTGAAATCATTTTCAAGTAAAAACATCTCGCCTTTGGGCTTCAAGAATTCGAAGATGTAAAAACTAGCCTTTCTTTGCATTTCATCATATCTTAATTTTTCTTGAAAGATTTTGGGATGTGGAGCATTTAGAATCAACATTTTTTTCACATGTTCGGGATATTTTTCAGCAAAACACCAAGCAATGACACCGCCCCAATCATGACCTACTAAGTAGAAAGAATCGATTTTTAATTCCTTAGCAAGATTTTTAATATCTTCAACTAATAAATCAATTTTATAATTTTCTATTCCTTTTGGCTTATCTGATAAATTATAGCCCCTTAAATCAGGTACAATTAAATTAAATTTATCTTGCAAGCGAATGATAATATTTTTCCAACCATACCAAAAATCAGGAAATCCATGTAATAATAATACTGGTTTTCCAGAACCTGCAATCATTACATGAAGTTTTAAATCATTTACGTGAATAAATGATTCTTTCAAATTATTGAAGATCTCCAATTCATTCTTACCTCTTATCAATTTAGTAAAAATTGATATAATTATTATTTTATAGAGAATATAAACAATAGTATTATTTTTTAAAAACGAGGAAAAAGAAATTTAAAAAATTTTTTGATTTCGAATTTTATTTCTAAATAAATAAGAATATTAAGATACAAGATAAAAAACTTATCCGAAATATTCGTTGAAAGATTTAATAAAGTCGTCCATGTAAGAATTATTAATTTCACCGAATTTGTAGCTTCCGTGAGGTAATTTATCGAGTTGATTCAAGTGCTTATTAAATACTCTTTCAAAGTCGGAAGCGCTCATGCTTTTTTCTTCAGCAAATTTTATCTCACCAAAATATTTCAAATAATCTAGATCACCGCTACTCATAACTTTTACACCTTTTATAAAAATTTAATTTTTGTTTAAACAACCATTTAATTAATGAATTAAAGATTTAATAGATAGTACCGTATTTAAATCTATCACACACAATACTATGGTTAAATGTATTACATTCTTTCAATAC
>CAZIEC010000053.1:9616-14820 GCA_964538145.1 uncultured archaeon | reverse complement strand
TTATATTTCTAATTAAAAAACATTATATGTATATCGCAAAAAAATATATTGATGGATCGTTTTTAATTATTTAAGGGAAACAGAGCTTGAATATCCTAAATAACATGAAAAATTGAATGAATATGAGTGAAGAAGAAAAATTTCAAGATATCTTGACTAAAATTAGTGAGATTTATCATTTTTTAATGGATGGAGAACCTACACCTGATGATGAAATTAAAGCGAGGGAAAATCTAATCAATTACTTTAACGAGCTAAAAAATCTAAATTTAAATATCGATAAAAAAGATCTACTTGAAAAAATTCTTAATGATTTAGAAGCGTGGGACACGCTTGATTTATGGTTTTCTGAAACGACGATTCCAAATGATATTAAATTATTCATTGGTGAAAAGGAAGATGTGGAAGTAAAAGAGGTAGAAGAAAACATTTTAGATGAAAAGTTAGAATCCAAACCGAAATCCCCTGAAATTGATGTTTCAGAAATTGTGAAAATGATCTCTGAAAAGTTTAAAGAGGAGATTGAAGGTCTTAAAAACGAAATTAACGTGTTAAAAGAAGAAATAGAAAAGAAAGATCAAGCAATCAAAAGTTTAATATCAAATAAAAAAGTCAAGGTAATTACTCCATCAAAGAATTCTAGATTACCTCCTCCAGTAATTAAAATTCCTGTAATAAAGAAAGCTGTAAAAATACCAGAAGAAGATAAAAAATCAAAAGAAAAATTCTTCGTAATAACAAAAGAAGAAAAACGCGAAGAAGTTATAGGAGAAACGAGTCAAGAAAGCGTGACTAAGGAGGAAGATTTAGAATTAACTCCCATTCCGGCTAAACCTGAAGTACTAAAAACTAAAGAAAAATTATTAGCAGAAAAACCCCCATCTCCTCCTGTAGAATTAATATCCTCACCCATGACGGAGCATGATCAAGAATTTCTTGAAAGTGAAGATTCCATGCCATCCATGCCCATGAATACAATAAAAACAGAAGAAGTTGTTGAGAAAGAACCTTCATTGCAAAAAGAGAAAATTTTAGATTCCATTCAAAAGAAAATTGAAAAACCAAAAATTACATCCGTGAGCGTAGAGGAAGTTGATACGGTCCCTTCTGAGGAACCAAAAAGCAGTTTATTTAATGTTTTTTCTTCAGTCGGGCAATCTCCACTAAAGAGTTCCACAGATTCATCCTCACGTGAAAAACCAAAAATAGGAATTTTTGTAACCGCCCAAGAAGAAGAACCTCAACAAGAAGTTGCCTCGTTATCAAAAAATTCCCTTGAGAGTGAGAGTCAAGCAGGTGATTCTCTCGAGATGGGAGAAGATCTTCCCTTAGATAAAGATTCTCTTTACCAAGAATTGATAGCACTTGAAGGCAAGCGATATTCGATGGAAAAAAGTTTTAAAGAATTGGAAAGAAGTTATGATAAGGGTTCTATCTCAGCAGCTCAATATAGAAGCCAAAGTGAGAAACTCAGAATCCAATTAAAGCAAATATCAGATAAAATAAACAAGATTAGGCGATTAATTTCAACCTTATAACAAATCATTTTCGCCTATTTTATAACTTGGAGGCATTTCAAGTTTATGTTGGGCTTTTTTCATCATTTTTTTAACTTTCTGCACGTCTCTTTCATCTAAATCGCTTAAATCAAGATTGTTATCTATTCTATATAATATTTCATCGATTAAATCATATGTTAATCCAATTTCTCCTTCATCCGTTTGTCCGGGCCACAATCCTGGAGAGGGTGGTTTTTTTATGATCTTTTCTGGTATATTTAAAACTCTTGCGAGTTTCCTTACTTCCGATTTATAAAGGTTACCTATTGGCTCAATATCAACGCCTCCATCTCCGTATTTTGTAAAATATCCTATTGCAAGTTCTGCTCGGTTTCCCGTACCAGCTACTAAATAATTTTCAAGCGATTGAGCGATATAGTATAATGTAATCATTCTTAAACGAGGTTTAACATTTGCTCTTGCTAATTTATTACCACTAAATATTCCACTAATAGAGTTAATAAATTTATTATATATTTCTGTTAAATCAATAACCTTAAAAGCTATCCCTAAATTATCGGCTACCATTTTAGCATCTTCTAAATCGTTAGAATGAGATTCACAAGGTAAACCTACACCTATCACGTTTTCTTTTCCTAAGGCATTAACACTTAATGCAGCAATAACAGAACTATCAATCCCACCACTCATTCCTACTACTATACCATTTGCTTTGGCAGATCGTGCATATTCTATAATCCAATTTTGAATATTAATCTTTAACTTCTCAAAGTTTAATCTTCTCATAATTATATATTATCTTTTTTTTATTATAAAATTGTATTTAAATTCTTTACTACATCAAAAGATTAAAATAAGAGTTTTAAAATTATTAATTAAAAATGCTTCAATTTTTCCTTTAAATTAATAAATCTAATAAAATTAACTTGGAAGATTGAGAAAACATGAGTGAAGAATTTAAGGCAATTGTAGACTCTTCTTTTGATAATGGTACACCTCTTTGGTTATACACGAAAGATTACATCTATGGAGTAATTCCATTAGACCCAGAAGGAAATAGATGGAAAGAAGTATCCTATACTTTTGATGATCCAGAAGAACCCTTGATAATCAAGGAAAGAAATGCTGATTTGACATTTCAATTTGTATTAGAAGAAGTAGAAAAGGGAACTGCTTTTTATGTAGAGGACTTAAAAGTTGTAAAAATAAAAGATTTTGCTAAGTCTCTAGATAATAAACCGGGACCAGAAAAATTGAGAACTTTAATCAATGAGCTTATTAACAATTCACAAGAATACTCTGAGAACTTGCCAATTATTAAAAGTAAAGAAGAACTTGGAATTTTGAAAGAAAAATTATAGAATAAGGATTTTAATTATAAAATTCAAATATTACACGGGATCTCATTTTAGATATATAGATTTTTCCGTTGAGGATATTTTTTCGTAAATTCCTCATCTATTCTTTTTATGAGAATTTTTCCTAAATTAGGATCCATGTCTTCAATTACTTTTTTCAAGTAATTTCCTTTTTCTTGAGAAAATTTTTCAATTCCAGTAGCTACAATATTTTGATCTCGCTTTACAGGAACAATCATTCCAAACAAACGAAATAATTCATCTGGGGAGAGATCTCTTCCCTTATAGACTTGTTCATTAATTTCTTTATCAATATTTCTAACAATTGAACCCATGGATAACGAGGAATAGGGACTTAGCATTTTGGATTTTAACCAATATGCATTTGGTTTCTTCATTATGAACATATCAGCATTTCCTTGTTGATCGGTAGCACCAATTACCTTCCATCCTTTAGGATCTCTATCATATTCTTTTTTCATCTTTTTTATGATGTGACTTATGGGTGCTACCCCGTGGTAATCTGGCTTGTCATCATTTTTTGTCATATCTCTGATATATTAAAATTAAAAAAAATATAAAAAAGTGAAGGAAAATTTATGAAAAAGATAAAAATGTTATATAAATTTCATGACTTTAATTATTAATTAGATTATTTAGAATTAGTTAGAATTTTAAAAAGCTTATAATTTTTTTAAATCTATAACTCTTAAAATGAATAGCAAAGAGAGCAATTTAGAACAAATTTTTAAAAAGTATGATCATTTCAGGAAACTAATTTTAAAGAATGATAATAAATCTTTAAAGAAAGTATTGGATTCTATTACAGAATTAGAGAAATTATTTCTTCAGGAATATAATTTTATAAAAAAGGAAGGCGTATATTATACAAGTAGAGAGATCGCAGATTTTATTGTGAATAATTGCTTGTTAATCTATATTAATGAGAAATTAGTCAATGAACGATTAATTTCACATCCAATATCACGTTTGAATTCGTTATTAAAACTTGAAAACTCTATAAAAAAATATATTCAAGAATTACTTTTAGAAACTACTATATTCGATCCTTCTTGTGGTACAAGCATTTTTTTAATCTCTGCAGCAAATCTAATCAATGAGCTCGTGATTAAATTAAACAAGGCCACTAATTTCAGAGAAAATATTAAGATGACTATTTTAAAGAACTTAAAAGGTTTTGATATAAATAACTTTGCTGTAATTATAAGCATTTTAAAATTATTTAATTGGTATTATGAAAAGAGTACTCAAGATTTACCAAAAATCATTAACATTTTAGAGAATAATATAAAACAGAATAATAGTTTAAATGGACTTATTAATACGAAATATGATATTGTTATTGGAAATCCCCCATATGGAAATATTTTGAACAAGAATGAAAAAAAAAAATTTAAAACCTCTCAGATTTATACTCACGATATTTATTGTATATTTTTATCAGAAGCTATTAAGTGGTGTAATGGAATTGTTGGATTTTTAGTTCCAAAAAGCTTTCTAATGAGACAAAATTATTTTGAATTCCGAAATAGCTTGTTCAGAAAAATAAACCTCTTAAGATTATATGATATTGGTCCAAAAAAGTTTAAGAACGCAACAAATGAAGTTTCTATTCTCATTTTTGAGCCAAAATCGGATAAAAATAGAGATCTGAACATTTTCATTTATCCTACAAAGCATGTAATTACCTACGAAAATCAAAATTTTGATTCATTAAGATTATGCTTGAATAAGGATTGTTTATACAATAAAAAATCCAGAAAATTCTATGTATATACTTTTTCAAGTTTATGTCCTTTTTGTAAGGAAAGCACCCATCCTTTAAATAGAATTAGAATAAAAGCTAATAAAGAAATACTGAAAATAATTAATAAAATTGAGAAGAACTCTGATTTAAACTATTTAAACTTTATAGACTTTCCTAATATGATTAGAGGTGAAGAAGATAATGGATTGCGTCTAATAAGAGAAATTATTGAACCTAATCCTTTTAATGATTGCATATTCTTAAATGCAAAGACGGATCTTCATTATTTTTATATCAAAAAAGTTAAATCCTTTGATTTATACAAGATTTCTCCAGAGCTTTTGAAAGGAACTAATTATGAATATTATGTATCTCCAAAATTATTGATAAAACATAATAGCATATTTCCTGAAGCTGCTTTCACGGCTGATAAAGCTTGCTTTTCATCTTCAATTTACTCATTACTTCATGATGATCTAAGTGAATTAAGATTTTTATGTGGGATAATAAATTCCATGCTCATACAATTTTATTGTCTTTATGGGATTAATAACCAAA
>CAZIEC010000053.1:5518-9516 GCA_964538145.1 uncultured archaeon | reverse complement strand
ATTTAGATAGAAATTGGGTTGGAGATGAATTTTCATTAAATCCTTTTGCTAAAGATATCGCAAAAAGTTTTGTAGGTACGTTCTTTCCTCCTGGTGTTGATGATGAATTTGGATTAATTTTAGTTCAAGGAATTTGGAATTTGAAAGGAAAAAAGGATCTAGTAATATGTCTTGATGAGGTAGTGAAAGAGTGGGAAACCATAGATAATAGGGTTCAACAATTTTTAAATGTCTATAGAGGTATTTTGGATAAATATGAAATAAAAATTGACAATTGGAAATTTCACATGGAAAATATTTTTAAAAGAGAAAAAGGGCTTAAAATGTTAAACATATCTTTCCATTGGAAAATTTAATGATGTTTTTTGATAAAATGTTTATCTTAAGCTTTTAATCAGCATTTCAATATCGTATTTACTACTTTTCCCTTCATTAAGATTTTTAATCTCCACAGAAAATGTAGAGAAATGAATCTCAATAGCTTTTTTTATAGCAGTAAATATGGCATTATCATTAAAGCGAGCAAGATATTTGTTAATTTCATTAATATTAGTTAAAGCTCCTTCAATAAAATGTTTTTTAATTAGAAGTTTAACTTCTTTATCATTAACTATAGAAAAATAATGAGCATAATCTTCACAAATTAATATAAAAGATAAAATCTTGATTAAATCGTTCAAACTTTCTCCACTTAAGTTCAAGTATTTCCTTATCCTTCTAAAAATTGTTGAATATAACTCATCATTAACTTTGAAGTGAATTTCTTTTGTTTTTTCAAAACCTAAATGTTTAATGGTTTTTTTAATCCATAATCTTTCTAAATCCATGTAATTTGTTTCAAAATAAAATAATCGGTCTTTTTCAGAAATTAATTCGTGAATTCTTCTCTTTGATAGTTTCTTTTCTTCATTAAATTCTTTTGTTTTATAATTTAAAATGAAATCACATTTATTATCTCCTAAACCCATGAAATGTTCTCTTCTTAAGATAATCCTTGAATTAAAATGAATGATGATAGATTCATAAAGAGGAATGCAGACTTTTTTACAAATATCAGATATTTTTCCTTTTCTATCGGGATTACGTTCCATTATTGCAGTATATGGGCATTCTTTAACATTTATTTTAATTATGTTTCGTGAAATGTGTCTTATATCATACTTCCAACCTTCTATAGTCCATCTAAATGAAAGGACTGATACCAAATCTTCCAAGAAATCTGGATTTAGCTTCAAGCGTTCTAAAATTCTTTTATAAGCCATTTGAAGTAATTCTTGCCACACTTCCAAATCGATATTTAATGTTAAATCCCAATTTGTTTGCTCTTCTACTTTTATAACCCATAATCCATCTAAAGTAAAAAAATTTCTATTAAAAAAGTATAATCTATCTTTATCGGATATTTTTTTGAAATATTCAAACATTTTTCTTAAAAATTTGAAGATTAAGTAAAATGTGATTTAGATAATGGTGCTTTCATTTTATTTTTTAACATCTAAAAATAGAATCGGAGAAAAAAGGGGACTAAATTTAATGTTTTAATCAAAAAACAGGACATTCTAAACAATTACAATAGATATTATTAATCATTTAGGCTTTTATTTTTCGGAATTTTGAATTTAAAAATAGCTCCCTTGTTTCTACCACTCGATTCAGCCCAAATTTCACCTTGATGTAACTTTATTATCTCTTTTGATAAAAATAAGCCTAAACCTGAACCGCGAACATCAATATATTCTAAACCATTTTCATATCGTTCAATTTTTCCAAATCTGGTAAATAAAAGTTCCATTTCTTTTTTAGTAATCCCTACACCATTGTCTTTAATGGAGAAAATTATCCAATTATCGATATCCTCTACATTTAATTCTACAACTCCATTTGGCGGAGTATTCTTTAAAGCATTAGATAATAGGTTAGAAATGACTTGCCGGATTCTCATTGCGTCCACATTAGCAATCAATTTATCAGGAATTTTCATAATAAATCTAATGCCTTTTTGTTTGAATTGAAATGCTATTTGATCAACACATTCTTTAATGATATGAGTTAAATCAGCTTTACTCAAGTTGAGTTCAAATTTATTAAAATCAATTCTTGAAATATCAATAAGACGATTTACTAGTTCGCTTAACCTTCTCGTTCCTCTTTCAATAATTTGTATCAATTCTGTAGTCCCTTCTCCTAGTTGCTCCCTATGCATGCTTAATAGAATTTCTGTTGCCCCTCCAATAGACATTATTGGCGTCTTGAGCTCATGAGATACGTTTGAAATTAAATCTTTTCTCATCTTGTCTAATAATTTAAGTTTTTGAATTTCCTCCCTTATCAACTGCTCAGCTTTTTTTTTTTCAGTAATATTTTCAAAAACAATTTGTAAAAAATTCTTTCCCCCTATTGTTAAGCGTGCAAATTTTATATTTAACCAGAATTCTTCATTTTTTCTATTTATTAATTTATATTCGATTGGACCTGTGATCTTCCCCTTAAAAGCTTCCTTGAAAATCATATTCGCCCATTCTATTTTATCTTCTGGAATGAAATTCAAATCAGTAAGCCTTTTTCCTAATATCTCTTCTTTGGGAAGATTTAATAAATTCTCGAAAATATTATTACAATCGACAATATATCCCTTATAATTTATTAGAATAATCGAATTCGGAGATGTTTCTATTAATGTTCTATATTTTTCCTCCGATTCTCTTAAATTTTGTTCAATTGTTTTAATCTCAGATATGTTTCTTATTGCAGAAACTATTGCAATAGGTTTTTTATCATCATTATATAGTAGAGAACAATGTACTGAAGTGGGAAAGATAGACCCTCCTTTCTTGATAAAAAAGAATTCTCCAATATAACTTCCTTTTTGGATTACTTGGCTCTTAATTTTTTTAAAATTTTGTTCCTGATCTTCTGGTATGAATTGAAATACTCTATTTTTAATGATATGACTTAATTCATATTTTAACATATCTGCAAAAGCCTTATTAGCGTATAAGATAGTACCATCAAAATCATAAATTATAATTCCCTCTGAACTTTGCTCAACAGCAGAAGATAAAAATCTCATTTGTTCTTCTGATTTTTTAATATCTGTAATGTCTAGAAGAGATCCAACAGTCGTAGTCGTACCAGGTATCAAATCAATGGTGATTAAAATATTCCTTATCTCTCCTGAACGAGTTATCATGCGAAATTCATATCTTTTAGGAACAGATGTAGGATCTATTCGCCTTTTATAATGATATTTTATCATTCTCTTATAATCTTCATAAACAACAAATTCAGGCCATTTCTTTTTTCCTTCAATTTCTTCTTTTAAATATCCAGAAAGCCTTTCAAATTCCTCATTTACAAGAGAAATTGTAGTATCTTCCTCAAGTAAAACCATGGCAGTTCCTGTATTTTCAAAAAGAGCCCTATATTGTGCTTCTGATTTTCTCAGTTCCCAACTTCTCTCTTCTGCTTTTCTTTTTAATCTTCGATTTAATCTCATCAATTTTTTCTTTGTTTCTCTTAGATCTTGAAGAGCCTCTCTTAAAAAAGTAATATCTCTTGATATGATAATTGCTTTTAATTTATTATCTGGAGATTTAAATGGTTGCCCTCTTGATTCAAGCCAAACCCACTTTCCTTTTTTATGTTTAAATCTTAAAGCTGAGTGAAATGTCCCTTTCTCCATGCCTTTTTCTATTTTAAAAAATAATTTTTTTTTGTCATCAGGATGGATAATTTCTAATACAGATTTTCCAATCAATTCTTCCGTGTTATATCCAAGATATTTTTTTAAAGGTTCTTCATTAATATATTCATACCTTATTTTATCATCGACAATAAATACAAGATCAAAAGTATTTTCTAAGATTACATTTTTATCTGGAATGATGTAATCCAGGTTTTTTACACCTCAATTTAATAAAGCTTTTCATTTTTCAGAGTAAAATAAATCTCTTTTTTACAGAAGATTATAAGAAATTTATGAATATTAATTCTTAGCT
>CAZIEC010000053.1:0-5418 GCA_964538145.1 uncultured archaeon | reverse complement strand
AAATTAATGTAAAATTAATAAAGTCAGATTATTATCCTTTTAAAAACCTTAATTAGAACTTATAAATCAGAATACGATAAAATTAAAAGCTATTCTATTATTATTTAAATTTTTCCAATCCAACTTAAATTAATTGTACTAAAATTAAGATTAGAAATAAGAGGAAACTGGATTTAAAATTTTCTAATAATACATATACTTAAATGTAGATTTATTTGTTCTAATCTATTAATTTCTTTAAGAATATATAAATAAAAAAAATTATATTTTATTCTTTTCGCAAAAGATTGCTCAATTCAGATTTGAGCAAGTCTCTAATTGCCACTCTGATTACTTCGGATCGATTGGGATAGAGATTTAAATTAACTAATTCCTCAATTCCTTTTATGTAAGCCTCAGGAATATGTACAGTTATGAGCTTAATTAAAGATCACCTTACTTTATTTTAAACCTTTTTATTTAATATATAGAAGCGAAATTAAAGTAATATATTAATATAATATGAGAATAATACAATTAGAACTCGTCTAATATGGTTTTTTTAAATAATTTAAATAAATAGAATTTTTGAATCATGAGTACAAATCTTTCTGAATTTTTTTTTAAAATAAGGTTTATTTTTTCAAGAATTAATGTGGATAAAGCAAAACAAGTTTAATGACCCCTGAATAATTTTTTACACATACAAGGATAAACCACATGATAGTAACTTAAATCCACGATTTTTAAAGCATCTTCTAAGGGAACAACCTGACAAGAATGGCTTTTTATGGTAATATAATTTCCAATTATTTTAATAATGGGATCAATAATCGGTTTTTTTACAAAATCAACTAAATCAAGTTGTTTTGAAATATTTAATGCATACCATGCAGAATCAGCACTTTTTAAAGCATCCCTCACTTTTTTAGGTTTTCTTCCTAAAATACGGTCTAATAAAGTCAGTTTATAAAATAATTCTTCTGAATATCCATTAGGGTTTAGATATCACTTGCCATAACCCTCAGCATGTTTTTTACAATATTTACACGTAGATAAAACACTTCAAATTATTTCAAGTTAATAAAATAAAAGAGAAGAGGATATATTTAAATTTAAAATCTCTATTTATCAAAATTTTTTAAATGTTCTTATTTAAATTACGATTCATCAAGAAAGAAAATAGGTAATTAATTTTAATGGAGATTGCTTATTTTTCAATTTTTCTAAATATTGTTTTTTCCTTTTCAAATTATCATTTTTTCCATTAAGATAAAAAAAGTCTAAATTATCGATATTTTAGAATAATATGGGAGAAATTAGCATTAAATCGTAAACCTCATCAATACATGAATTTCTCATGATATCAATATTTTTATAATAAAAAAAAATTATTATGATAGGGATACTTTAGATAAATACTTTAAAACCTTGTCTCTTTGCTGAACGCTATCGTTTCTAAAGTACCCCATTTTTAGGAATTTTCTTGTTCTAAGTCGTTTCTTTTGTCTTCTCCAATATCAACCATTTTTGGCTCTTTTTTAGCTATTGTTATTTTCAGTAAACCATTTGCCAATTTAGTTTTAATAGCCTCTTTATTTGCATCACTAGGCAGTTCTATATCAAAATCAGCTTCTCCAAGAATAAAATCATAAAAGAAATGTCCTCTTTTACTTACAGTTCTTGCACTTTTTAATTTCTCTCTTTCAGGTATTATTGCTTTTTTAGCTTTCACGTTGATGTGATTATTAATAATGTAAACTTTTACATCGTCTTTAAAACGCCCTGGCAATGGAATTAAGAACAAATAGGAATTTCCAAGGTCTTCTTTAAAGTATAGCGTGAACTTTTTATCTCGTGCCGCTGTACAAAAGTTTTTCAAAAAAATATGTACAAGATGCTCTATCTTTGGAAAATTTTCTACAAAAGCCGTACAACAATCTTGTCCGTGCTGAAATTTAATTGCCTTAAAATTATTCATCCTACTTATTTCACCTTTTTTATTTTAAATTGATGGTGCAATTACTTGTTTTAAAAAGGCTTTTCAAAATCACTATCATCTACTATTGGAATTTCGCGTGAATTTTTTTTCCTTAATGTTCTAAGATTCTCTATTATTTTTGCAACTTTTTTGATCTCTTCTTCAATTTTTTCTAATTCTACTTTTGTCCTATCTCTCAGAATTTTCAAGTTTTCAAATAATGACTCAATTTTTTTAATATTGGACAATGAATAATCAGAAGTATCAATTTGGCTTTTAAGAGTTGAAATGTCGTGAAAGCAACATGGGTAGAATATTTGGATTCTCTCAAAAAAATGTCGATCAGTTATGGATGGATCAATTAATATTTTTAAATAGCGGGTTAATACTTCAAGATTAGAAGAAAGGCTCTTTTTAACTAATTGCTTTAATTCCATTTTCCCTTTTTCAGTGATAAAATATATTTTCTTTTTTCTATTGTTTTTATCTATAACTTCGTCCATTTTTATAAGACTTCTTTCAGACAATCTATTTAGTAAGGGATATATTGTTCCAGGTGAAGCACTCCACATGTTCCCAAATTCGTGGTTAATTCTCTGGATTATGTCGTATCCCGTTATTCCCTCATTATTTTTTTTTACTATTGATAATACCAGTAATTCAAGTCCCGTTATTCGCTTGCCGTGATGACCACTAAAATATTTACCAAAAAACAAATAATTGCACCATTATTTTTTATCGAATAGTATGAATATATTGGAAGCGATACTATATAAATATATCGAAATCGAATATCCAATTTTAAAATTAAAAAATGCATTTTTAAAGTGAAATTTTCTAAAATAAAATTAATCATGTTCTGTAATCAATTAAAAAATCATATTTTAAAAAAGAATTTTGAGATTCCATTAGTAAATACATTCCATGCAAATCGCCAATACCACCTAAATTTACGATTGAAGAGGATTCGGAAAATCTTTTTTCCAAAAAGAAAATATCCTAAATCTTTATAAAAGAACTTATAACTTTGTCTTACCAGGTTATGAATATCTTCAATGGACAATGTTGGAGTTTTCATTACTGGAGTTAAATCCCAATCTTCCCATTTAAAACCTTCTTTAATCCATCCATTTTTTACGGCTTCTTGATGTAAAGGAGTACCTGGAAAAGGGGTAATTGGACTCGTCATCATTAAGTCGATTTCTAATTCTTTCATTAATTTAAAAGTTTTCAATGTATCGTTTTTCGATTCGCCGATATTACCTATTATGAACGAGCCGAATATCAAAATACCATTTTTATGACATAAATTTATGCATATTTTAACTTTATCTAAGGTATAATTCTTATTCATGTGATTTAAGGACATTTGCTTGAAACTTTCAAATCCTAAAAAGACACATATAAAACCTACATCAGACATCATTTCTATCATTTTAGGATTGTTTGCGATATCATCTACTCTAGATTGGCAAACAAATTTGAATTTTTTGTATAATTTTGTTTTCTTTAATAATTTACAAATCTTAATTACTCTCTTACTGTTAAGAGTAAAATTATCATCTACGAAAAAAATCAATTTAGCTCTTTCAGGTGCCATCATTAATTCTTTTATAACACGTTTAGGTGATTTTGTTCTATATCTTCCTCTATGAAATTGTGTTACACAACAAAATTTACAAGTGAAAGGACATCCTCGAGAAGTTTCACAGACCCATGCCGGAATCCATAAATAATGATATGGTTTATTAGGAAGGAGTTCATGAGATGGAAATGGTAAATCATCTAAGTTTTTTATTTGGGGTCTGTCTGGATTATGATAAACTTTTCCATTTTCTCTATATGAGATTCCCAATATTTCTTTTTTTGGGACTCCATTTACAAGTTCTCTAAAAGTAAGTTCTCCTTCCCCTCTTACAATCACATCAATTTCATTGAATTTTTCTATAATTTCTGGGGCAAGGGTTGGATGAAATCCACCTAAAATAGTAGTAACCCCATATCTTTTAGCAATTTTACAAATATTTAATGCTGCTTTAAATGTATTAGACATGCAAGTTATTCCAACTAAATCATATTTCTTAATTTCTTGTTCCAATTCCTTTCCATTAAAAGATGAATTAACATTTAAATCTAATATTTTAACCTCATGATTTAAATCTTTTATTGCTCCAGCAAGCATCATTAAAGATAGCGGGGGTCCTCGCATAACTTTTCCCATACCTTCACCAATTTGAAACGGAGGATAAATTAAAAGAATTTTCATTCAAATTACCAAGATTAAATCTTTAAAGATAATTCAAATTAGGACAAATACCAATATAAATTTATTGACTATGTTTCTTAAATAATACATTTAATATGATGTATCATAAGAAAAGGGAAAAAAATGAGCAAAAGCGGAAAATATTAATCCAAATATGATAAAGATTGAAATTAAAATTTTATATTAGGATTATTTTTCTAAACTTTTAATTATAGGGTCATAATGAGTTTTGAACGTTTTCTTTAACTAAACGAATAATATCTGCCTTGCGATAAGATGATGGAACTTTAATGCCATGTTTTGAACAAAATGCTTTTAATTGTTTTACAGTCCATTTACTATAATCAATTGTAGATTCTTTTAAAGGTCTTTTTTCAACCTTATCTTTAGATTCTTTTTTCAACTCTTTTTTTTCTAAAACTTCAATAGCTTCAATAAGACCGGTGGATTTATTGTAATGAATTCTTAATTTACTTCCTTCTAATTCGAAAATATCTTTTGAGAGATTCTTAATTGGTTCCCAACTCTTTTCTATAATTTCTTCTCCAAAAATTTCACCTTTTCGCACAATTTCTCCGAAAACTATGCCTTTACATGAGATTATAGCTTTCCTTGAAAAATTTTCAGGAATCTTTAGATTTAAGATTTCCTTCATTTTTCTTTCAACGAAATTTTGCCCTAAATTGTCCATGATATAAATATTATTATCCTTTTTTTGTTTCACTTGGGTTGGAACATTATCTTGTTCTTGTTTAAATATCAATTTTGAATGCTTGCTGGTTTTTTGTGAAATAACTCGATTTTTTTCTTGAACCGGAAATTTTTTTTCTGGTGTTAAATCGCTTGATTGTAAAGTTCGGCCTCCCTTAATTTCTTTCCTTTTTATGCGAATTACTTCCATGTTGGCGTCAATATTTGATAAATAATCCCTTTTAAACCCAAAAGCATTTAAAAATTCAGTTGGTTCTTCATCCTGATCTACCGATACTATTTTACATCTGTGGAAGTTCGCAAATCGCATTAGTTCATTTTGTAGTTCAGAAGCGACTCTTGAAGCAATAAATTTCTTGCGTACTGTGGAATCTCTCCCCTTCCAGATATAAATTCTTCTTAGGTCTTCTTTCACTATTAAAACTACTTGTTTAGGATGTAATAAGCCATTTCCTCTTTTTTCTATAAATTCTTGTTCTGT
>CAZIEC010000052.1:0-14911 GCA_964538145.1 uncultured archaeon | reverse complement strand
TATGTTCTATTGGGTTCATTTTCTTATATCAAGCATCGAAATATGTTTATAATAGGAAAATTGCTGTCAGGCTTTTAGCAATTGGCATTATTTTAGTCTTAGTTACTTATACAGCACTTCAAGCAATGATTACGATTAAATTAGGCCGAAAACTATTTAATGTTTAGAAATAATTAGTAAAACTCTTTAATCTAAATTATTTTAAAATAATTTTATAATACAGCCAACATTTTTTGATCTTTTATTGCTTAAATAGAAGAAAAGATGCCTTCGAACAATATATTAATAAAAAATTCTTGATATATCGTCTATTTCTTCTCTTTCTATAAATTGATCATACATTTCAGCATTAAGTGATTTCTTCTTTTCAAGTTTTTTTAATGTATCCATAATTATTATAAAATTAGGAAAGTATAGAAAAAGATAGCCGGATAATCTTTTTTTAGATAGATCTATTTTTAAATAATATTCAAGAGATATTTTTTTAATCTTTTAGATTTTAATTTTATCTAAATAGTGAATAATAGACATTTGTTTTTGATTATTTATTTTATAATAGAATATATTATCATGTTTTCGAATATTTACTCTTGCCTTAAAAGAAGATCTACGTTTTATTTCTCTAAGCATTGATTTTATCATTAGATTTGGATCATTTTCTAAATGCAAGAGATTTGAAATTATTTCTTTCCATGAGAAGTCAAAATTTTCCAAATTAAGGGATCTTTCAAGAATTCCATTTAAAATTTGAAGGATTAGAACTAAATTCCTTAAATATTCAATCTCATTATCTTTTATATTTAAAAAATCAAAACATTATAATTTAAATCTCTCCCTTATCTTTATTATATACTCTTTTAATTCATTTATATCTTTTTTTTGAAATTTTTTTATGGTTGGAGCTAGAATATTATTCTCTTTGAATTTATGTGAAGCAAATCGATCTGTATTATACTTATTATCAATTATTTTTTCCAATTTTTATACTAGTCATTCCGTTTTAACAAGCTTATGAATTATTTACTAAAAAATCTTATAAACTTCTATATACATATCTTAATAATTAATTTTTCGAAATTATTTGAAAATTACCTTTTTTTTCCTACTTATTGCTTAATTCGATAGCATTTAATCATTAATCGCTACATGCCCAAAGTCTGGGTTAATGCCTTTCTTAGTCATAGTAAACTAACAACTATCGCTTAGTAGTGTGTGGTGTGGTAATCATGTTAAACCGTTAGTGTGCCTCCTAGCCAATTTCGAAAAATGCCATTAACTTATTATGAGAAAGATTTAATTGAGAAGGTATTAACTACAAAAATGAGTGATGTCAATGATGATAACCATGTTCTTATTTGTACATCCCCCAATAACAACAATCATTACACCTAACATAGTCCCGATAGAAGCAATCAATAGAACATATCCTTCAATTTTGGTAGTATCGCTGTTTGCATCATTTGAAATAATTTCGAATGGCGAAAGATAATATTTTATTCCGCTATCTCCTATGATTGTTGTCAAATTTTGTGTATATTGCCACTAACCAAGAGTCATATCAGCAAATGCTAGAAATGTTCCAATTAAAAAGATCAAGATCCCCACAATTACAAGAATTTTATTCATTCATTTATACCCCTAATTAAATTTCATCTAAATAAAATTTGATTAAACAGATTAATATTTGAATTTTTTCTTATATTTTTTTTCAATTTGCTTTTTAAAATAGCAATAAATTTAGAACAGCTTTGATCTATTAAAAGATCTATGTCAATACAACAATCCTTTCAGAGTGTCTAACCGAGATTATTAAGTAAGAGATCTAATTGGGAAATTTGAAGAAGAAATTAAGAAATAAATAGAGAAATAAAGAAAGAAAAAAGTTTCACTATAGTTTTTATAGATTGTGTACCCGTGAAATCAATTATTTTGAACCTTTCGCCTATTGTGATTTATTTTCTATATGGGATTTTTCTTCGGATATTTTCTTATTGAAGACCAAACTTTTTACCGTCACCGGATAGGCTTTAGTGTCATGAAGTGGGGGGCCAATATCAATGAAATCACCTGATTCTAACTCCAACTCATCCAAACAGATTAAATTGGTTTTGATGGTTGTCTCCCGGTGAATATGTAATCCCAATATTTTTGCCAAATCACTTCGGAAGAGTAAAACTATGGGTATTTTGTTTGCAATGGAATTCTGTAGTGCTTGCTCAATTCCTTGGGCAAATATTGACAATAAATCAGATCGTGGTAAAAATAATTCTTTAAAATAGAGTCCCACCATATCTTCTCCCTCCACCATGTCAAATTGCGTATAAGCTCTTTTGATTTCCTTTACCAGTTTCTCGGGAGTTAGATTGTCTTGATCCACCAAAACAGGTAGGACGGGAATGTTGTTGATCGGGAGATCAATCTCCTCATCCACATAACATGTGGACCCAGAAATAGAGAGGGAAAACGATCCCGCTCCTATCACAGTCGCCCGGATTTTATTTTCCGGCTCAATGACCATCATTCCATTTTCTTTTACTAATGCTTTAATCTCTTCTGCCAGATACCAGCCGATATCACCGTATTGTATTTTAGAATCGCTGTTGTTATAAATAAATTCTCCGATCCCTCCCGAGAAGGAATACTCATCAACCGGGATGGTTAAGTCTATATCATCGGTCATCATTAGCATCTTAGCAATTGGTGACTTAGCATCTCCGAGCATCACCTCAACCAAAGCTTCCGCATAAGCCCGGGCAATTTTTTTCACATCTTCTTCTGGAATGGTATCTCCGAGTTGGTAATTCATTCTGAGCGCCTTCATCAGGCGTTTGGTGGGCTCTTCGATTAGCCAAATTTTAAAATTTTCGTCGATTCCAAGTAGTCTTCCACCGACATTTATGCATGAGGTGCTCACAACCTCTCCTTTCGATGCAATGGCGATATTACTCGTCCCACCTCCGATATCCACATTCATAATTGTTTTTTGACGATCTCGAGATAAGTCTACAATCCCACTGCCTTTAATTCCGAGAAAAGCCTCAAAATTGGGTCCTGCAGTTGCACTCACAAATTTGCCAGATTCTGAAGAGAGTCGATCTGCAATTTCCACCGCGTTTTGTTTTTTAGCGGTTTCTCCGGTCACTATCACTACTCCTGTATCAATCATATCGCGGGTGATCTTGGCTTTTTTGTATTCTTCTTCGCAAAATTGAATTATTGCTTCAATATCGATAGTATTTCGGTCTATCAGCGGTGTGAAGATAATATCTCCCTCGTAAATTATTTCTCTGTTTATCAAGAAAAACCTGTTGGACATATTAAAAAAGGATCTCTCCCGCTTGAGAGTAAGACGAGAAAAGATTAAATGAGAGGTAGATGTGCCAATATCGATCCCTACACTTATTAATTTAAGATATTCTGCTTGGGTCTCATCTGTACTTTGGTAACCCATCAATAATTCCGCCGGAGGGATGTCAATTTTCTCAAATTTTTCTTTTGCTTCTATTTTCGGTTCCATTTTGACAATTTTTACAATCATTGGTTTATCGCAATGTTTTGGTAAATCTAGAGTTTCATCGGAATTTAGAAGTTTTTCTTTCATATTTGGAGGGATTTCAAAGAGTTTCTTACAAACCGTACAATAATATTGAAGATCCATGGAACCACTTCCGGGCAATATTGGCCCTTTTGCTTTGGCTTTATAGCCAGTATCATTAATCTGTTTGCGAATACGATCTAACGACACATTGAAGTTACGTAGGGCTATATTACATAAGTTGTCGAAATCTTGTCCGGGAGACAAAACTGTGGCTAATGCTGGTTTAAATAGAGATATTACTCGGAAAAATCGTGAGAGATCGTTTTTATCATCCTTAGTGTGCTTGATTATGAGCCGATTATAATTCTCAGAAAACCTACGCACAAAGTCCTCAGCATCCAAATTGGGCTTAGTATTTGCATACATGGCCAAATAATTATTTATGGCATTTACTATGCTCTTATAGTCTATTACGAATGAGTCGAATCGTTCTTTTTTTGATAGCATCCTATTTCTCTCCGCGCATAATTTTCATTGTTTCAAGCAAGAAATTCCGTTGGTTCATCTCCGGCATGTTTTCGTGAAATGAATATAACTATTTAAAAATTTGCATAAACATATTTTAAAATACAATAATATACCTAACTTTTTCACTTGAAGATACAATTATATATCTTATATGTCTGATTCACATCGTCGCCAAAATTTGAAAGAATGGATCGAGGCTATTTTTGAATTTATTGAACGGCAACCAAGCACATTTCCTAAATCAAGGTTGAAGGAGATCGGCCTTAACCCGAGTACAGCGGGAAAGTTGCTGGAATTAATTGAATGTATTCAAAATCAGCCGAAAATCCGATTGATCCGGCCGGATCATAACTCCCTCATTGAAAAAATTGAAGGAAATTACCAGACTCTCATGCGGAAGATGGTTACTGATAATTCTGTTCCTTTTGAAGACAAGCTCCAGTATAACACAGGCTATCTCCGTTCGTTATATATCAGCGAACGGATAGAGATGTCACGCAATTCATCTCAGTGGAAGGATGACGAAAAGAATTATTCTACATTATTACGAATGTACTCAATACAAAAAATTATCGACTCTTTTGCTGTTTTAATTCAAGTAGATCCGCGTTTCGAGCATTATTTTCACATCTTCGAGAAGGTTCGATCTGTTGAGGATGAAAACGAGAGAGATCTTGAATTTAAAAAAACACTTGAAAAATTACTGTTAAGTGAAAAAATCAAAAATGATATAGAAACATTTCTTGATGATTCATCAATTAATGTAAAAATCCAAGAGATCGAGGAACAAGACCTAGGATTAAAAAAAAAGTAAACAATGCAAATGAAGTCCTTCGAACTTTATTTCTATTGGTGTGATCCTAACCCCAAGAATCTAGAACCCGAATATCATAAAAATTTCCTCAATGTAGAAGCAATCATATGTAAAATAGGAAAATACAACTGGTATTCCATATCATCTTATGGAAAATGAAAAATATATGAATAATAATTGTTAGGATACGGACTAATTTTGAAAATGAAAACCATTCAGTTAATTTTTCGGGAACGGAGCGCCTCGAAAAATATTAATTTTAGAAGAAAGTTATTTTCTGAGGGTAGATTATCGCTTTTCGCACCTATTTAGTGAAATTTTTAAAGAAAGAATCCTATTAAAAATAGGAAAATTGCTGTCAGACTTTTAGCAATTGGCATCATTTTAGTTTATTTACTTATACGGTACTTCAAGCAATGATAACGATTAAATTAGGTCGAAAACTGTTTAATGTTTGATGAAAAACCTTTTTCTAAATGTCTTTTCATGAAATAATTTTTATTGATGAGAAAAACTTCCTAAATGCTAAATTATTTTATCTTAATCATTGTCAATAAATCAAATCCTACATTAGGAAAAAAAAGAAAAAAATTGAAAATTCAAATAAAACTTAAATTATTTCAGGCTCTCGCAAAAAGCATCATATTCTGCAGCTGAGAGTAAATTGCCCTTTTCGGCTTCCCAATTTGATGCTTCAATGATAAAAAGCCATGCTTCATATGGCGCTTCATTAATTTTCTCTGGCTCATCCATCAATTCGGTATTTACTTCTTTCACTACCCCTGAGACGGGGCTGTAAATATCTCCAACAGCCTTGCTTGACTCAACTGTAGCATCAATAGGATCAGAGGCAGGCTCATCCCCGTCCATTTTAACTTGCTCTAATTCTGCACCCTCAAGGGCTTCAACATCAACAAAACTTATCTCACCTAGGGCTTCAGCTGCATAAGCAGTAATGCCCACTTTTCCATTCGCAGGGTCGTACCATTGATGTGTTTTAGTATAATATAAATTTTCTGGTGATCCCATTTAATATCACTTTTTTAATTTTTAATTTAATTATAAAAATTGAATTAATATAGATTAATTTAATTATATTTTAGATTTAAAATTTATTTATCTATCAAAATTTAAAAAAAGAAATAATGGTTGATTTGGCGCAATCACTAAAAGAACGAGTAAATTTTTACGAAAATTTTAAGGATTGGTATCAATTGATTGTAAGAGAATTTGGTTTTAATCCGGAAAAGGATTGCGAAGCTAGAGATTATTTATTAAAAATATTAAAAAAGAAAAAACCAAATTGGAGCATTGAACAAGTATTAAATTCTTTTAAATCACATGTTGAGAAGAAGAAAAACATATTTCTGTATGGTTGTGGGCCTTCATTAGAAAAAACCTTTTATCATATTTTAAAAGTTAAGGGGAGATCTTTTTTTACGAATCAAATTAATTTAGTTGCTGATGGGGCTTCTAGAATTTTCATGGAAAACTCAATTGATATGGATGGGATTTTTTCAGATTTAGATGGGATTACATTAAAAGAGTTTGATAAAGCAAGGTACATGATCGTCCACGCTCATGGAGATAACATTGATAAGTTGAGATTTTTTCGAAATAAGATAATAGATTTTGATAATTTAATTGGTACTACTCAAGTAGAGCCATTAGAAGACGTATTAAATCCCGGAGGTTTTACTGATGGTGATAGAATTTTATTTTTCATTAGATCTTTTTTGAAGGAAGAGCATGAAATATATTTTATTGGCATGGATTTAATAAAGAAAGTAGGTCGTTATAGTAAGCCGGGAAATGATAAGGATCATGAAGCATCACCAATAAAATATAAAAAAATAAAGCTTGCTTTTAAATTAATAGAATGGATTTCTGAAATAATTCCAAATAAAATACATTTTTTAAATTGCAATGTAGGAGCTCATAATTTCGATGTTTTATCTTTAGAAGAAATCTCTGTTTTAGACATATAGTTGAATTGATTTTTTTTCATTATAATGGATCTTCGATGCCGTTTTTTGTAATCTTGAATGAAACTCTCTTTTCAGGAAGAAAGCTAGAGTTAATTACGTGCATTGAATAATGTTTTTCTTCTTTAGTTAAATATAAGAATTCAGTAAAAAAATGATTTAGAAAGTTCAAGCCTACAGGTAATTCATGAAGGAATGAATCCTTTTTGAAATTTGAAATAACTTGGGCAGTTAAAACTACAATTACGTTGTAATTTAATGCGATTTCGGTTATTTGATTTAAAATTTTCAGAAATCTTGTTTTTGCTTTAAAAAAAGATGTTTCAATACGTGCTTGTTCAACTCTAAAGTACTTATTTATTGAATCTATTATTATCATGCCTATATTTGAGTTTTTCATGGTTGATTTTATTTCATCTAATTTCAATGTCAATGCAATATTGCTCATGATCCTTGAAGTCAATATCTCTTTTAAGATGAGGTCTTTATCAAGACCCTTAGCAGATGCTATTTCTCGAATTCTTTCAGGTCTAAATGTATTTTCAGTATCGATGTATAATGATTTCATGGAATTAATAAAAGCGTCCACGCATAACTGATGGCATATTTGGGTTTTTCCAGTATTATTTTTCCCAAAAAGTATGTATGTTTTTCCTGAAAAAAAGCCACCATTTAAGAGAGAATTAATATTTTGAGAAGAAGTTGGGAGAATGTTTATTCCTTTATTTTTAGATTCATTTAGTAATCTAAAAAGATCTACGATTTTGCAATGCTTATATTTAGAAATGATGTTATCGAAACTCATTAATATGGAAAAAATTAGTAGTAATATAATAAATAGTATTAAATATTGTTAAAAAAAAGAAATATTTAAAATTGTTTTTTTTATGGATTGAAAATAAATTGAGAAAGAATATTTCGAGTTTTTTTAAAAGAGAAATTGATTATATTGTCGAGTGAGATAATATAATATCATTAATTTTGAAGAAATGATGAAATAAATCCAATTTTAATAAAAATTTTTTTAAGATATTGTAAAAATAGAAAAATTATTTTTTAGTAATTCATATATTATAACATTAATTCAAGTAAAGCTATTTTAAGATTTGAAAAGCTAAAAAAATACAAGTAATAAAAGATGGTAAAAAAGAAAAAAGAGGTTTGTCCTTATTGCGGGCAATCTTTCACGTATCTTAGTAGACATAAATGCAAGGTAAAAGAACAAGTTGAAAATGTGGAAAGCAGCGAAAAAACAAGGGTTGAACGTCGATTAGAGCGAATAGAAGAGAAAAAACAAACCTCTTCTCGTGGACTTCGAAAAAAAGAAAAAATGGTCCTTGATATTATAAGAAAAAAGAGAGAACTTTATTTTGAAGATTTATTAGAGCTTACTCAAATGGATAGAAATGAATTGGATGATGCCTTGGAGACCCTGGTTTTACAATCCAAAATAAAAATTAGAAGAGAAATGGTAAATGCTTCTTGGACAAAGTTTATTTCTATTATTGAAGAAATAGATATTAAACCAGAGGAAATTAAAGTTGATATTAACAGGAATGATTTTATTTTAGAACTTTTTTCCTATCAACCTTGCTTAATTTGTCCATTTACAGATAAATGTGATGAAACAAATTTAGATAGATTTAATCCAAGGTATTGTGAATGGTTAACTGAATGGATCAATAAATCATTAAAAGGAGAAACATATAAAGTTAATTTTGATGAATTTCAAGAAGATTCATTGGATTAATTTTTTTTCTTGAAACATATAACATAGATTTCATTACTTTTTTTAGACGATGAGGCTGGCTTGTAATTTTTTACTACTGAGAACTTGCTTTTTAAAATTTTATAAAAATTATTAAAATCTGCTCCTTGGAACAATTTAATGACAAAAACACCTTCTTCTTTTAAAAATCTAGTTAAATCTAATATTTTATGACATAATGTAATTTGTCTAGCTTGGTCGCTGAATTTATTTCCAGATTTATTGATGCTGGCATCCGATAATATAAGATCCAATTTATTATATCCAAAATATTCCATTACTACATTTTTAAATTCTTTCGAAGTAAAGTCCATCTTTAAGATTTTTACATTTTCGAGGGGTGAGATGGATTTCTTATCCACGCCTAGAATTTTATAGTGATCTCTGTGATAATAAGAATCATTATATTTTTCCAAGTTTTCTTCAGCGAATTTCTTTGCTACTTGCAACCAAGAACCAGGAGCACTACCAAGGTCTAATATATAAAATGCTCTTTTAAAAATGTTATATCTTTTTTGAATGTCAATGAGCTTATAAGCTGAACGGGCTCTATATCCTTCTTTCTTTGCCTTCTTATAACTAGGATCTTTTCTATGTTCTTTTGAATAGTGTGTCATTTTAATATTAATTATTTTATATCTAAATTATGATGTTTCTAAAATTCTTATTATGGAATCTTTATCTGCTGTTGTCTTGATGGATAAAAAATCAAAATGGGTTCTTGAGGCTTTGAAACCTTCCTTATTAATTCGTTCAATTACATGTGAAATTTTAGGTACTGCTTTTAAATTTAATTCTTTACTTAATTTATGAATGTTATAACATGATATAGGCATATTAATTTCTTCAAGCATGTATCTTAATATTTTTTCCAATCTCCTTTTTAATCGAAAATTGGATTTTTGATTTAAGATAATTAGATTTTCAACAAAATTCTTATCATGTATTTCTTCTATCCATAATGGTCCAGCAAAATCTAATCTTTTATCTTCACCACATTTGGAACATTTTGCTGGAACTTCAAGGATATTGTTTTTTAGAATCATTCGATTTTCGCAATTAAAACAATGAACAATGTATCCATGATTTTTGAGAGAATTATTAATTTTCTTTTTCCCCTTGAAAGTTAAAGCAAAAATTCTCATGAAATGGTTTGAATAAAAAGTAAGTAGAGGCATAATTCCAATCTTATTGATGTTGGCTATCCTAGAAATAAAAGATAATAAGATTCTAGCACCAATTTCTTTCGAATACTCCACTCTAATTGGTTTAGCCATATATTTTCTCATGCAAGTAATTGGTTTTATCCCAAATAAAACAGCAGTATCCGTGGCTGTGATACATATCAATCCATTGTCTTTTTGAATTGCTTTAAAAACAGCATCAATATATAAATTAGGAGTCCCAAATGGATCAATCATTATGACATTTGGTCTTTTTAAACTTTCTTTCAATTTTACCAAATTATCTTGATTTAATTTTAACAACAAGTAATTAGCGTCGAAATTTGTAATAAATACATTCTTTTTTCTTATATTATTCAATTTTAAATTTAATTTTATTAATTTGCAAGCATATGGATTAATATCATTAATATAAAAAGATTCAATATTAGGTATTTCTTTTAATAGTCTAATAGCGCAAATCCCTGATGCTGCCATTGTTTCAACAATACGAACTGACTCTTGTTCATATAAATCTTGAAAATTTTTTATTGCAAGGCTAGTTATATCCCTATTTATTTCCATTTTTTCATTATAAAAAACATGCATCGATTTTGATGGTACTTTCTCGTCGATGTCGTCATAAATTTTAAATTTGATATTATTTTCAGTTTTCTGAATTAATTTTTTTGGATGACTTAGCCTTTCTCTTGATTTCATTTCCGATTTCCTGTAGTATCCATTTTAAACTGCTAAAAATAACTCAACAACTTTTTTGCTTCCTAATACTCCCCCACATGTTAAAGCATGATTTTTAAGTAGATTTTCTTTAGTTAAAGGAGGAAAATCTTCAATTTTTCTTACAATATCAGGGTTTGAATCATCGCCAATTGCGTAAAACTCTCCACCGAGAGTTTTTGCCATAAAAGCAAGAGGTAACCATTCGTAATAGAATCGTATTTTTGGCTTTGGTGAAGGAAAGTAAGCATAGACCCCACCATAATGAATAATTGCATGAAAATCCGCTATTAAAGAACCACTATATCTATTTTTGAATCTTAAATCTATTAACTTTTGGGCATAATTCTTACATTTTGGAGACCAATTAGTGGGGTCACCTCCAAGACATTGGATCCCTCTATCCAGAAAGTTCGGCATTTCTTTATAACCTTGAAAAACATAATGATAAAATGTCATGCTATATGGAGACGTATCCAATATGAATTCAGCAACAGATCCATTAAGAGCAATCAAAAGATTTGTAAAAATTCCATATAAAACATAAAATGAACATATTATTTCGCCTTTTTCATTAAAGATACCTACGATCGTTCCTACAGTCCGGTTAACTGCTACATTTGACGATCCATCAACTGGGTCAATTGTTATTCCAAACTTGCCTTCTCCAAAAACAGGTTCAGATTCTTCAGAAGCGATGAAAAAATAGTTATTTTCAGATTCTTTTAAAGCTTTAACTAAGATACCATGAGTGAGAATGTCTTCATGAATTTGTGTTTCATCGTAAATGTTTTTTGTTGGATTTACAGGGCTGTCAAGATTCATTCGATGTTGAATTTCTCGTGTTGTGATTCCCTTCTCTAGCAATCCTCTAATTGGAACCGTGTATTCTGTGATACTCTTAATAATGGAGATCAAAGGCCCTTTGTTTGGAAAATAGTGAGGAATATTCTCATCCAACCATTTCGAGAGTTTAATCTTATCTTCAAATTCTTTCATGATGAATACGTTGGAAATTAATATAGTATACTACTAATAGTTATCTTTAATTCTTCATATTTTTTTCTTTTTATAACTAATTTTCAAAATAATTAAAAATTAGCATGATAAAAAACCTCTTGAAGTTAAGTGACAATAAAACTCAAATAATTTATTATACTTATTGTCGAATAAAATCAAGCATCTTTGATTTATTTTTGATGTTCTTTCAATTTTTATTGATTGCTTAATCCAATAATCCATTACTTTTCCTCCACTTTGAATTTCCATGATTTCTTTGTCTAGGAAAATGGATTTGGATGAATTTATTACTATAATTTGGGTTGAAAATTTATTAATGTAGGATGTAAGAGTTGCTAAAATAATATTTAACTTATAGTTCAAGGATACATTTTTTTCTTTTTTATTTTTTATTAAACTCAAATCATATAAATCAGAAATTGAATCAATAACAATAAAATTAATGCTATTATTTGTTTGTTTTATATTTTCTACTAATTTAAGTTCTAAATCAAAACAAAAATTATATAAATCTTCAAAATCTAATATTTGAATCATTATAACATTATTTATAAATGAATTAAATTCGTTCTTATAAATTTCTTGAATTTTTTCAATTGGAATATCATATTTTGAGTAAATATATAGAATTTTAGAATTTTTAAGAACATTATCTTTTATTATTTGTAATGCAAGTGTAGATTTACCAGTTCCAATTTCCCCCCATATGGAAATAATGCTAGATTTAAAATCTAAAAACTTTTTAATCTCATTTATTATTAAAGTTTGTTTATTATTCATTATTGAAAATTTTAATTTTACAATTAATTTAATAATATTAGATTGATAACAGATATTTTATATATATTAACAGAAGATTTTAATTTTTCGTTCAGATTAAAAACTAAATTGGACGAGAAAAAAATTTCTTTTAGATTATTAGATTTTGATTATAAAATCCCCAGTTTAGTCTCAATTATCTTAACTACGCTTGAAGAAGAGCCAAAAATTAAAAAAACTAATGAAAAACAGATATTGTTACCTTATTCACGAGAAGATGACTTTGAAGAATATTTTATAAGAGTACTTGCTACATTAAGAGTTGGATTTAAACCTTATTATGAAAAATTAATTTTTTCAATCGACCCTGGAAAGAAATACGGATTAATAATTTTTTTAGATGATTTTTATCTTGATTCTTTCTGCTGTTTTGATAAAAAAGAAATTTTAAGAAAAATCAAATTATATCTCAAAGCTTTTCAAGCTAAAAATCCAAAATTATTAAAATTGCATTTCAAATTAGGAAGAGGTGTCCTTTCCCTTGCGCATGACTTAGTAACTGAAATTTACAAATTAATACCTAAAAATCATGAGACGATCATTGAATTAATCGATGAGTATAAGTCATCTCAAATAAAGATTAATAATAATGATTTATGGTTTAAATTTACTAAAGATGAAATTTCAGCAATCATCATTGCTCTCAGAGAGGGAATAGAAGTTTCCAGGGATGACTTTGAGAAGGTTTTCATTAGGTTAAAAAAAAATAAATTAGAAAGAAATAGAATGAAAATTTTAGATCACCAGAAAATACGAGAAAATTTATTGAATATTGCTGATGTTGTTAAATTGATTTTAAAAGGGAAATTTTCTCTTAAACAAGCAACGGAATATATAAGCTATTGGAACGAAAATAATTTTATTCTTAAAAATTAAATATGATAAAATACTTTTGCAATTAAATGTTAGCATGTTTTAAGTTTTAATATAAATAATTCAATAATATTCTTAATTGGAATAAAGGGGATAAATTTTTCTTGAAAAGAATAAATTCTATTGATATACTCAGGGGCTTAAGCATAATTTATATGATTTCAGGTCATTTATCTGCTTGGTGGTTAAAAGCAGGGTATAGTTGGTTTTATGAGATAATTAGAATGACAGCAGAACCTTTAGGGTCTAGTTCTTTTTTATTCATCTCAGGGATGAGCACAGCCATATCGTATTATAAAAGATTAAAAAAGACTCAGAATTCAGAAAATTACAGCAAAAAAATAATGAGAAGCGAATATTTTTTCAGAGCAACACTATTATTAATCGTGGCTTTCATATATAATTTTTTTGTAACAATTCAATTCCATAATATACTTGATATTTGGACCTGGTTTATTTTATTAACAATTTCATTTTGTTTATTTTTAAGTTGGCCATTACTTGAAACTCCAAAAATATTTAGAATAATATTTGGAATCAGTTTATGGGTAATTAATTTCTTTTTATTAAATTTTTTGATTAATTTTCAAGGCCAATTAAACGTTTGGGGTGTTCTTTTTTACATTTTATATAATAATTTAAATTTAGATCCTTTAGTATTATTTTTCACGTATTTTATCATTGGTACAGTAATAGGAGAAGTTTTATTTGAGTTATTAGAAACAAACGATCAATTTAAAAATAAAAAGATTCTAATGAAGAAATTATTTTTGCCCTCGTTAATTGGGGGTATAATACTAATCATGACCGGCATACTCTTTAATTTTCCTAGTTTTCTGCACCATCGAACTTTTCCTTGGTTTTTTTATGCTTTAGGAGTAGAATTAATATTAATTTCAGTAATGTTTTATTTTGAATTTTTTAAAAATTTTGGAAGTAAATTAAGTACTAAATTTTTCTTTTATTTCTCATATTATTCCTTTACAATTTATCTCTTGCATAATTTATTGTATTTCATATTCTTGCATCAATTATCCCCATTATTTTGCTCGATTTTAATCATTATAACTATTTTAATCACTGGATATCTATTAAAAATAGTATATCATCGTCTTGGGAATTCATTTTCTGTTAAAATGCAAATAGCTAGAATAAGTGTTAAACTAGCTAAGTTAATCAATAAATCCTCATGAAATGCTTTTTTAATATTAATTTAATTTAAGATTATATTTTTATTAACAAAGTTATAAAAAATCAAATCTTCTTTTCACAAAATTAATAATTTTAAAATCATTCGATTTAAAGTCAGAAACAATGAAAGAAAGAATCGATATACTATTAGTAGAAAGAAGATTAGTGGAAAGTAGAACAAAAGCACAGTGGTTAATCAGAAATGGACATGTATTGGTAAATGGAATAAAAATAAATAAACCTGGAAAAAAAGTAGATAATAATTGTTTAATTGAACTGAAAAAACAATTTCCATATGTTGGTATTGGTGGATTAAAGCTAGAGGCAGCATTAAAGAGTTTCTCGATTGATGTTAAAAATAAAGTATGTGCGGATATTGGTGCTTCCATTGGAGGATTTACAGATTGCTTGTTAAAAAGAGGTGCTCTAAAAGTTTATGCTATAGATACAGCTACAGATTTATTACATCCATCA
>CAZIEC010000051.1:2336-15144 GCA_964538145.1 uncultured archaeon | reverse complement strand
CTCACAATTTTAGATTCAATCACTTTATCTAGGATTAATTATATCTTAATTTATTAAGATTTAACTCTATTATTAAAAAATATAGCTATTTTAACATAAAAATGAAACTTTTATTATCAATATATACGTGCAGAAAACGAGATGCCAAATAAGATAAATAGTTAAATCTTAACTAAATCTACTTGCAAAATCCTTTATTACCATTAAAGGCATGATATCTATTTCTCCAAGCAGGCTTTCGCCATTTGGCACTTCTTCCAAAACCACAATACGCACAATATCTCTTACTTCTGTGATATGAATGCCTGCCGCATCTTCTACACGTTTTGTGTGAAGCTGCTTTATTTTTCTTTCCCTTGCTTGGCGTACCTTTTCCCATATTATATCCACTCCATTATTTATTTTTACTCATCAAATTCTTCTCGATGCATCAATTTTTCTTCATCTATTTCTGAAAAAATAAGTTTCTCTCTATCCTGACCAATGAAGATTACAGAAGCCCCTCGAATCATGACGGTTCCAAGGTTCTTGCTCCTCTTGCCCCCTCTTCCAAAGTAAATCTCTTTTGCATTTTCTACTATCAAGTTCATGTAATTATCAAACTTAACTAACTTACCAGTCAAGTAAGTATTCCAAATCTTTAATTTAATGCGAACTTTTGGCTTTAGTATTGCTTTGCTCAAGGTTCTCGAAATTGTATGTTGCGACATCGTAAAAATTTAATCAGATATAATAGAATATGCCATAAAATGTTTTAAAAATATAAATATTTTTTTATTTAAGAGAATTTTATTACAAAAATTATTATTTAACTATAAGAATAATTACTGAAGAAATATGAAAAAAATAGCAATTTTTGATAGCGGGGTTGAGACTCCAGAAGAAATCATAATGGCAGCGGGATTTACACCTTATAGATTATTTGGCGATCCTACTATAGATCCAGAAAAAGCTAATGAACATATCCCTCCAACTCATTGCATATGGACAAGAAATCTCTTAGAACAAGCCTTGAATGGATTACCAGAAGATATAGTTGGAATTATTGGAACTCATGGTTGCGATAGAACCAATAGAGAATTTGATATTTGGTTGGAATGTCTCGATTATGAATTCATGTTCTTTCTCAATTCACCACGGAAAATTAATGAGTTAGCTTTAAACTTCTTCATTAATGACATTAAGGAAATGATCCTACAACTTGAGGAGACTTTTAATATTAAAATTACCAATGAAAATATTTCCCAAGCTATTAAATTAATGAATGAAATAAGATCAATGTTGAAAAAGATTTCTGATTTGAGATTTGAAAAGAAACTTTATGGATACGAGTTTCATTCAATCGTCAAAAGAGCACAACAAGAGGACAAAAAATCAATGCTTGAGTTTCTAAATTCTAAATTTAATGAATTAAATCAAAGGTCAAAAATCGTGGAAAATGATTACAAGAATATTTTATTAACCGGATCAGAAATTGATGATACTGAATTTATTAAGTATATCGAAGATTTAGGGTTCCACGTGATAGTCGATGACTTAGGAGTAGGAACAAAATATTTCTGGAACACTATTGATGAGGAAGAAGATCCGATTACTTCAATTGCTAAATATCATTTATCTAAACCCATAAACTCAACAAAATACCCTTCATATAAGCGCTTCGAAGTAATTAAGAATTTAGCCACTAAATACAATGTAGATGGGATAATAAATGTTGCTCAAAAATTCTGTGAACCTGTATTATACGATCATCCTTATATGAAGAAAAAATGCAAGGAATTGGGCATCCCGTACTTATTTGTTGAGGTTTCCTATAATCGGGAGGCGTATAAACAATTATCAACCAGATTTTCAGCTTTTGCTGAAATGATATAAGGAGGTGATTAAATGTCTGACAAACAAGCACAACATAATAAGATGTTAAATGCAACCCAAGGATTAAAAAATATAATGGGTCGTCATTACCTTGCCATTGAACAAGCATATAGAGATGGAAAACCAACTGCCTGGGCGACTTCAGGAAGTCCCGTAGAAATCTTATATGCAATGGAAGTCCAACCAATCTTGCCAGAAAACTCAGCAACCATTTCAGCAGCTAGAAAATTATCGAAAAATTTTATTGAATTAGCTGAAGAACAAGGGTTTTCATACGATTTATGTTCATATTTTAAAACCAATATAGGTGCGGTTCTCACGAACGCGGGAATAACAGAAGGAGGTACTAGAAAACCAACTTTCATGTTGTCTACAGATGTTATATGTGATACACACGTTAATTGGTTTCAAGTACAAGCTGAACGCTTTAATGTTCCACATTATACAATTGATGTTCCTCATGTAGTAAGTAATACAACTAATAGACAATATAATTATTTTAAAAAATATGTTACTGAACAGTTATATGAATTATTAGACTTCATTCAAGAAGTTACTGGAAATGAATATGATAAGGAGAAAGCAAAAGAAGTAACATTAAATTCATGGGAACTCAGCATGATTTGGCAAGATATTTATGAATTAAGAAAAAACATTCCATGCCCCATATCCACAAGAGACACTTTTGGAGGCCTTTTTCCTTTATTCACAATGCCTGGCTTAAAAGCCCCAATTAAGTTATATAAAAGAATGTATAAGGAAGCAAAACAAAGAGTAGAAAAAGGAATCGGCGCATTGCCAAAAGAAGAATTCAGACTAATGTTTGAGGGAATTCCTTTCTGGTATAATTTGAAATTCTTCAGCATTTTAGAGAAATTTAATGCAATTATTGTTTATGAACCATATACTTATGCCTTTAGCAAGTACATGAATCCTAATGTCACGAAAGATTATGTTTTAAGTAAACCAATAGAAGCAATGGCAGAATTAATGCTTAGCTTTTGGTATATTTATGATCTTAAGACAAGAATCAAAAAATTTGAAGAAACCGTTAGAGAATGGAATATTGATGGAGTAATCTTGCATAACAACTTGTCTTGTAGACCCAATTCTTGTGGTTTATATGATTTAAAGAAACACTTAATGGAAGATTATGATATCCCTTGCTTGATCATTGATGCTGACATGAATGATCCTAGAAAATTAAACGAAACTCAAGTTACAAATCAAATCGAGAGCTTTATTGAATTACTTCGTGAAAGAAAGAAAAATTAATTAAAAAAGATTCTTAATTTTTATTATTTACTAATTTTAAGGTTAAATATCCATTAGAAATGCTCTTATTCTTGAAAAAATAGGAAAAACTCCATTGAATCTTAATGTTGATCATTATTTACATTAATTTGCAATCTTAACAATGGAGTTTGGGGTTAAAATAAGATAATAATCACCGAGCCGAGCCATTGAGCCCCCTTTCTCTCTAAGAAAAATTTTCAATTCTTCAATTATCCTTTTTACTTTAGCTATATCAAAACTTTCTAATAAAAATTTTGCATTAACTATTAATATTCTCCTGTTTAAGAGTTCTCTCTTAATATCCTCAACCTGATCTGGAGAAGAAAAATCATATCTCTTAATCATGAAGCTTTGTTTAATTGCAGTTAACTCTTTTGAGAAACCCATCGTTTCTTCAGGCGACTCTAACAAGACATCCTCAACTTTCTTCCAAAATTTTACCAACTATTCATGCACTCCATTGTGTTTTTTTTAAATTATAACAATTAATGTTCAAGATATTGGAATTAAGATTGCTATTTAAATGAGAAAATTATTTGGATGTTAATGAGATTGTTATCTACATATTATGAATATTGAATTTTTATTTAGAAAAGTGGCATTTCTTTTTTTAAAATAATCAATTGTTAAAACTTATTTTTCCTTTTTCGAAAAAGAAAATCAGAAGCAACATGTTTTCTTAATTTTTAAAAAGATAAATAACACATTCATTTTTTATTCTAATAATTTTATTTTTATTGGGAACTTAAAATTATAAATATATTAGTTTCATATTAATAATCATATTAAACATCATGAAAAAGTAATTAAAAATGAGTGAAGAAAAAATCGTTGTAGCTAATAAGGGTTTAGTTAGGGCACAATTCGAGTTTTGGGTCGGTCTATACCTCGATAAATTTTATGATGCTTTGGAAAATAAAAAAATAATTGGAAATAAGTGCCCTAAATGCGGAAAAATTTTTGTTCCGCCAAGAAAAGTATGCGGTGAATGCAATACAATCATTCCACTTGAGGAAAACTGGGTAGATTTGCCTGATACTGGAACTTTAAAAAATTTCACCATTACTCATTATAAAGTTAATGACAGAGGAGTAAGAAAAGTTAAAAAACCTCAAATTATTGGCATGATCAACATTGATGGAAGCGATACTTGTATTGTTTACAGGTTATTAAACATTGAACCTGAAGATTTGAAAATTGGAATGAAAGTAAAAATCGAATGGGAAGAAAAAACCAATGGGGCTCCTTCAGATATAAAAGGTTTTGTTAAAATATAGGTGATGATAAAAATGGAAAAAGTAGGAATTGTTGGATATTATCAAGTTAAATTATATTCTGATGCCAATTATGGGAGATATGAAATGATTTTTGAAGCCGTAAGAGGAGCATTAGATAGCGTGGGATTAAAAAAGAAAGATATTACAACTGTAATTTCTGCTACAAATGATTATTATGATGGAAGGACCATTTCAAATTGTTTTACTGTAGAAGTTGGAGGAGGATACATGGTTGATGAGAGCAAGGTTGAAATGGATGGGGCACATGCCGTATTATATGGTCTCATGCGAATTCTTTCCGGAACTCATAAATTAGCCGTGGTTTGGGGCGGAAGCATGGCTTCTTGCTTTCCTTATCATTCAGCACGGCTTTATGAAACAGATCCAACGTGGGAAAGGCCTTTAGGATATGTAAATGATATTACGGCTGCAGGATTCCAGATGAGAGCATATATGGAAAAATATGGGATTTCTGCGAAAGAAATAGCTGAAATTGCTGTTAAAAACAAGAAAAATGCTTCGAAAAATCCTTTGGCTCTTGAAGAAGCCCAAAAACCGAATTTAACGGTAAAAGATGTATTAGATTCTGAAATTTACTCTGATCCAGTTACAGAACTCATGGTTGCTCCTCCTTGTGATGGTGTTGCAGCTCTTTTATTGGCACCAGAAAGACAAGCTCTTAAAATTACAGATAATCCTGTATGGATCACAGGAGTGGGATATAATCAAGAGACATATTATATTGGGGATAGAAACCTATATGAAAGTAAATCAATGGAATTAGCAGCAAAAATGGCTTATGATATGGCTGGAATTAAGGATCCAGCAAGTGAAATTGATTTGGCAGAAATTTTTGAAGCTCACGCTCATGAAGAATTAATATTAGCCGAAGCATTAGGTTTAGCAGAAAAGGGAAAAGCTGCAAGTTTAAACTCTAAAATTGATGGGGATCTGCCAATTAATCCTTCTGGTGGAGCCTTAGGTGGTAATCCTCCATGTGCAACAGGGTTAATAAGAATTATTGAAGCTGTCAAACAATTAAAAGGTGAAGCTAATGGATACCAAGTAAAGGGTGCAAAAAGAGCAATAGCTACTGGTCAAATTGGAATGTGTTGTCAAAATAATATAATTTATGTATTGGAGGGTGAAAAATAAAAATGGGAAGACAAGTTGCAATAATATCTGCTGGTTTTAGTGAGCATGCTTCAAAACGTTCTGATGTAAGCATGCCAGAATTAGTTAGAGAAGCGATAGATGATTGCCTGAAAAAAGTACCTGGATTAGAAATTAAGGATATTGATGCTTTTGTGAATGGAAACATGCCCGCTTTTGAAGGTTCTAATATTCCAGAGTTATGGATGACTGATTGGCTAGGAGCAAGAAATAAACCTTTAATGCGTGTTACTACAGGGGGTACAACTGGAGGTTCCGTTGCAATTGCTGGATATTATACAGTTGCAGCGGGATTGCCCGGAGTTGATACTGTTTTAGCAGTAGCCTTCGAACAACAATCTCAAGGAGATACTAGTGTTGGTTTGGCTAGCGTTGCTTATGGTGAAATATCGGTAATGAATACTTTAGGCATCCCATATGAACAATTAACTCGTTTATTATCGGCTGGAGCTGCTATAGGTATTGCTTCTTATCAAGCAACTAATTATATGCGAAGGAGTAAAATCACGGAAGAAGATTTAGCAAGGGTTGTTGTTCAGAATCGTAGGAATGCAGCAAAAACTTGGTGGGCACATCTTAAAATGCCAAATCTCACAATCGAAGAAGTGTTAGATACTCCATACATCTCATATCCATTGAGATATGGTATGGTTTGTCCCACTTCAGATGGTGCATGTGCCATGTTATTTACTACAGAAGAAAAGGCAAAAGAATTGTGCGATGTTCCTGTTTATGTTAATGGTGTTGGAAGTGTTGCAAATGAAACTGCTATTTTAGGGTATTGTGGTAGTGGGGCTGGGCAATTAGATCCTTCTGAACAATTAGGGGCACAAAAAACTGCAGAATTGGTTTATAAACAAGCTGGAATTTCTTTTCCAAGAAAAGAGATTGATTATGCAGAAGTATATTCTCCATTTCCAAACCAAGAACTAATGTGGGTCGAAAGATTAGGATTGTTTGAAGAAAATACGGCTCCAGAGATGTACGCGAATGGTATAACAGCTCCTGATGGAGAACTCCCAATTAATTGTTCTGGTGGAGTTAACTCCACAAATGCTATTGGAGCTTCAGCAATGGAACGTCCTGCTGTTGCGGCACTTCAGATAATGGGAAAAGCAAGTAATCAAGTAAAGAAAACTGTTCATACATCTTTAGGTCATGGATGGGGTGGTGCTGTAAACTTGATAACCATGATGATAATGTCGGATGAACCTTCAAGAAAATTTAAGTAATGAATGAGGAGGTGAATGAAAAATGTCAAAAAGAACGTTTAGAAAAAGTTTGGATTATGTAAAAAAAGAGTATAAAAGAACAAGAACCATACCCGCTAGCTGGTATTTATCTTCTTATAAATACAAGTTTAATATCACTCACATGAAGCCTTTTCTTGAAAAATTAAAGCAAAAGAAACTCGTGGGCTTGGAATGTTCCAGTTGTAATCGCGTATTCTTTCCTCCAAGATTCGTATGCGGAAAGTGTCTTGTCAAGCCAGATAGGTGGGTTGATTTAAGAGAAACTGCAAGAGTTGCCACTTATACTATAACTTATATTAAAGATCCAGAAACAGGTGGAGTATTGGAAAAACCGGTTGTATGTATCCGCCAAGATGGTTCTGACACCACCCATCTTGTGAATCTAGATCCTGAAGTGGATTACAAGGATACATATATAGGAATGCCTGTTAAAGTTCATTGGGCCGACAATCCAACTGGTGGCTTAATGGATATCGAATATTACGATGTAATTGAAGATGATGCTAAAGATTTAGGCTTAAGAAAGGATTAATTTAATTTTTAATTAAAAAAATTTTTTAATTTTTTATTTTAGTTATAATTCCTTCTAAGGGAAAAAGTTTCAAATCATTTTCTTTTGTCATTAATAAGTCCGTGCTTCTTTTAGGAGAAGTAGAGAATATCATATCAAAATCATAACTAGGAACTGGTATTGAAATCTCTTTTTCACTAAAATTTAGCAAGACCAATCTATTTTCCTTACCATATTTTCTAAAATAAGCTAAGCAGTTTTTATTTTGTTTTCCCAGATTTAAGAACTCAATTTTACCAACTTGTAAAGTTATATCACTTTGTCTAATTCTTAATAGCGCTTTATAACAATTTAATAAAGAATTTGGATCTTTTTTTTCAGTTTCAACATTAATTGTTTTATAATTATCAGCAATACGCAACCAAGGTTTAACATTCGCATTAATTGAAAAACCTGCATTAGGTCCATGATCCCACTGCATGGGGGTTCTACAAACATCTCTAGTTAGTGAAACTCCTAAAATTGCACTCAATTGAGCTATTGGGAACTTACTGAACTTTATTCCAACTGGATCTTGACTTTCTTTTAGTTTGAATTTAACATTAGACATTCCTATTTCTTCACCATAATAAATGAAAGGAATTCCTCTGAGAGTTAACTGAAGAGTAGCAAGTAATTTTGCTTTATTAATGTTATTTTTTAAACGAAAAATGTATCTATCTAAATCATGATTTCCATAAACATAGGTGGGCGTTAAAGGAATAGGAAAATAATATTCTATCTTTTGGATTACCTTACGATACTTTATCGCATTAAATTTCGTAGAAGTGAATTCAAACAAAAAACAAGCATGGACACCATCATTATTAGGGCCATAATATTTTCTTATCTGTTCCATTGAACCAAATACTTCTGCTACTAAAAATCTACTTGGTTCATATTCATCAACCAACTTGCGTAGTTCTAAAGCAAAATTATAAGTTTCAGGGAGATTTAGATCGTATAAATGCTTGCGAAATAAAACGTCTACTCTCTTATTTGAGGGTAAAACATGCCAGCTAAATTTATCGTTTCTTAGCTTTTCATCTTCATAAATAGCATGTAAAATATCTAATCTGAATCCATCAACTCCTTTATCCAGCCAAAATCTCATTACATTAAACATTTCTTCCTTTACTTCAGGATTTCTGTAGTTTAAATCTATCATTGATGGTAAAAAATGATGATATACCCATTGATCTGTATTTTCGTAATATGTCCAAGCGCACCCTCCAGTCATTTGTTTCCAATTATTTGGTGGTTTTTTTCCGCCTGGTTTTCTTCCATCCCTCCAGATATACCAATCCCGCTTTGGATTATCTTTACTGGAAGCCGATTCAATGAACCAAGGATGATCTACAGAAGTATGATTTAGAACCATGTCAAGAACAATTTTCATCCCTCGATCATGCATTTCTTTAATTAACGTATTAAAATCATTCATATCTCCATATTCTGGGGCAATATCGTAAAAATCAGTTATATCATAACCATGATCTCTCTGTGGAGACTTGAAAAAAGGACTAAACCATACTGTTTCAACACCAAGTTCTTGAACGTAATCTAACTTTTCAATAATACCTTTCAAATCGCCTATACCATCACCATTGTTATCTTTAAATGATCTGGGATATATTTGATAAACTACAGTTTTTTCCCACCATTCATGTTTTTCATCTTCCAAATTTTTAACCTCTCTTAATCGTATTTAAATTTAATAACAATTTCAAAAAAATATAAATTTTTTATCAACAATAATTTGATTAATGAAATCCAAATATAGTTTTTGTATTGATGTAATTAAATCACGAAAGAGCATTAGAAATTTCGAATATAAAAAATTAAAAGACGAAGTCATAATTGAACTCTTAGAATGTGGTAGATGGGCTCCTTCTGGTAATAATAATCAACCTTGGTTTGTATGCGTGGTCACTCATCCCACGGTAAAGAGATTGCTGGCAGAACAAACAAAATATTCCCAACCAATTATAGAGGCTTCTGTAGTTTTCGTAGTTTTCCTTGATAAAGAAAGATGTTATGATCGAACAAAAGATTTGCAATCAATAGGAGCATTTGCAGAAAATATTCTCCTTGGGGCACATTCAATGGGATTGGGTGGTGTTTGGATAGGGGAAATATTAAACAATAAAGAAAAAGTTAATGAGATCTTTAAATTATCTGTTGAGAAGTATGAATTAATGTATGTTCTCGCAATAGGAGCCATTGCTGCGGTTACCGAAGAAGATACAGAGAAGCCTGAGCGAATTAGGAGAGAATTGGAAGAATTTACCACTTGGTATTAATAGAATCTTACATCACCTATGTTTCTGAGTCAATTTAGGATATTATTCTCCTTACTTTAGTTCTTTTTTTTCATTTCTTTTAATTCTTTTGAAAAAAATTCGCGTCCATAGTGTGAAAATAGAACAGCTGAAGGATCATGAGGACTTGATCGATCTTTTGCGATTAATGTAGTTACTGGAGCTTCTGAGAGCTTAGTAAATGTTACATCGTGTCCTACGCACAATCCAATTATGATATTTAAGTCTGTTTTCTCTTTATTCAATAATAATGCTTGAGCAACTGGATTGCACGTTATCCAACCAATCGTGTATCCCGTTTTTGAAAACATCGTATATTCTTCAGGAACTCCCACATCAACTTTCTTAATGCTTCCAGTCTTGCAACATACTGAGCTTACTTCAAATCCATACTTAATTAAAATCTCTGCTATTTTTTTAGCTTCTTCAAGCAACCCTATACAAAATGCCAGCCCTAATTTTTTATAATCCATTCTTTTAGCATATTCTATTGTATCTTTCAGACGGGGCCATTGAATATACCCTTCTGCTTCGACAATTGACGCCATTCCTGTAGATTTTTTTATAAATTCATCAGTTTCATATAATTTTTTTGCTTCCTTTTCAACTTCAGGGTAAACCATCATTGGACATCCTTCATTTTTTCTATTTGCTCTTCCAATGGTACAATAACTTATTCCATTACACTCATGACATTTTAATGGCAAACTTTTTCAACCCTTTTCTTTAGAATTTTTTTATATATTTAAGTTATTATCGATCAAATAAATTAAATTTTAATTTATCTCCTTTTAAAGAATCTTTCAGTTAGTATCATGATTAAATAATTTAAAGAATTAAAGTCTAAAAATAATTAAACTTGCTCGTTTATGATTGATTAGAAAAAAGAAGAACTTTCTTTACTAAAAAAATGATTAGAGTAATCTATTAAAGGAAAATAAATATAGTTAAAACTTATCTCCAAAAATGAATTATATCTGAAATGATTGGTCCTATATAATAATAAAAATTGACCCAATATCTACAAGTTAAACCCAAATACAAGAATGCATAAACAAGACCAAATAAAAAGCCAAAAATGACGTCTATTGGAAAATGAACTCCTAAAATAATTCTTGATATGGCAATCAAGACGTCAAAAATGATGAATGTGAATAAAATCCAAAAATTATTATAATAAGTAGCAAATACGCACCCAAATAATAAGAAAAAAGCCACGTGCCCTGATGGAAAGGAGTAAGCCTCAGAGCTTGACATCAAGTAAGGTATGCGAATGTAATCGTCGTGTCGTTTCACCCCTTTCGATTTTAATGTAATAAAAGGTCGATTTCGTCTAATAAATTTGTATTTTATCAATAAATGGATGATTATTGATTGGTCAAAAGCTCCAGTAAATAGCACTAAAAGGTAATAATTCTTGGTGATATAACCATAAATGAACCAAATAATCCAAACTAATCCCCAAAAATAGAGAGACCCAAAAAAGCTAATGACTTTTGCCAATTGTTGAGTACGCTTGGAGAATTTACTCTCATAAACATTTAGAAATAATTTATGATCCCATTCTTCAAGCTTTTGAATATATTCTTCGATAGCAGACATTAAAAAACCTCTTATTTCAGCTTGAAAGAAATATTTTTGCCGTTATTTAAGCATTTTCATACTTAACATAAGTTTCATACTTTTAATCATCTTGATAAGATTTTTTAAATCATTTGATTTTTAATCCTTAGGAAAAGACTTTTTTTGAAGAACACGTTTAATCTCCAAATTTAAGAATTAATATTGAAAAATTTTATTGTTAAATACTAAATCATGTATCATTTTTGATTCTCTTTATTTTAAAAAATGGATCATTTATTTATCTCTTTAAACAAGGATTTTTTTTTAAAATCTATTTTATAAGAAATGTTTTATCTGCAGTCAATTGGATGTCTTGCGAAAAACTTCTCAAAACATTTACAACAAGGTACGCCAATTTTTACCTTGAATTTATAATGTGAAAAGTTTTTATTATTTAAAACCTCTATGAGCTGATCTCTTAATTCTTTATACCGGTTATCGTGAAAAAATCTTGAAAGATATTTAATATGATTTTCTTTTGAACAAATAGGACATTTTCTATAATGCTGAATAAATTTTTCAAATATTTTGACTTCACTCTTTTTCCCTTTAATGAGTACTACATCTTTACAACATGTTAAACAAGGAACCCCAAAAAAAGAATCTCCCCGGTTTAATTCCAAATATAATTCTTTATCCTTCATTACTTCAATTAATTGTTTTTTAAGATCCAAGTACACACGATTGAAAAAAATATCCTGAATGTGAAAATGATTTTGTCCTTCACTCTGACATAAAGGGCATTTACGGTAAAAATTCTCGAACTCATTGTAAAATTCTAAATTCTTTTCTTTAAGAACTTGAAAACATGCTTGGAAACAAGCACTTTTCACACGTTCAAAAGTAGAATGTGAAAGCAAGTATTCAATGTTTCCAAATTGATCAATTACCTTGGTTAACTCATTCTCTATAGAATATTTCTTAAAAAATTCTATAATTATATTCTTGACTTCATTCATGATATAAGTTTTATCGTCATGGAAAAGGGCAAGACTATGATCAATTAAATATAGCATCCTCATATCAATAATGCAATAATCAACAAGGTCAGATAAAGTATTGTCATGTTCATACCCAGAAAGTCTTAATACATGCTCTCTTTTTATTTTATTGGGAAATATTACTAAATTCCCTTTCATTTCTTTTAGAATTTCCTCATTAAAGACTACTTCTTTCCACCAAGTATCCAGAATTCCCAAATCGCTTGGTACAACTTCATTAGCAATATGAGTAAAAAAATCTGCAAATTCAGATTTAATCTCTCGATTAAGATCATTTTTAATATGTATTAAAATAATAGGATCAATAGTTGACAATTCCTTTATACTATATTCATCGAAGAAATTATGTTGATTTAGATTTATCATCCTTAAATAAGAAAAGCTAAAAATTAATTCATTATTAAGAACACTCCAAATACATCTTCTTAAAGGTTTGTAT
>CAZIEC010000051.1:0-2236 GCA_964538145.1 uncultured archaeon | reverse complement strand
CTTCAACGATCTTAATAAAGAGAAATGAAAATAAAATTTTTATTCAATTATTAAATTTAATTTTTTCAATACTTTATCCAATTCATCTCTTGCTATACTTTTCAATATATCTCGCAATGGAGCCACCACTTCTTCCTTTTTGGTGCTCCTATTTTTACTTACTCTTCCTTCTTTAATCTCAATAGCATTTTGTGCCCAACTATATTCATCATTAAACGTAAACCATATCTCCTTGTATGCGCCCTCATGGCCTCCATCACGAGCTAAAGGTTTCTCTTCAATTGGAATGTCTGGATCTTGCAAATAACACCAATCTAATATGACCCATTCTAATTTACGCTTGGATTCCGGTCGATCTGCCAAATATATGGGAAATGAATGTCCTCCTAATTCTGATTCTGATGGCGCAACTATAGGATCTGCCAATACTTGCCCAGCACATACCTTTACTCTCCAAGATGGTATTCCGGCATTAATCAACATGCTTGCTATCAGTATCGCGCCATCTTCACAATCTCCTATACCAGATTGAATTGACTCAAAAGGAAATTGCCAAAATTCTGGACAGCTCGAAGATTCTTCATCATATGTATATTTCAAAAATTCACAAACAAATTTCTGAATTGCCAATGCTGTTTCATTGGGTGTGTCTTTTCTCAAACCAAGTTGATTTATCACGTGCTTTAATATGGCATCATTCTTCTTAATGAATGATTTTACATCAACATCAATTTGCTTATTATATTGTTCACCACGTAAAGCCCTACCAGTATATATGATTGGTGCTCGTTCCCATTTACTATTCCAATAATCAGCACCATATTTGCCATAATCCTTATCATCAAAAGGCTCAAATTCTATTAACTTGTTCTCTGGTAAAACAAAATCTTCCTCTTCAGAATCTTCATCCGGTCTCGTGGGAGTTGAGGGTGTACCACTTAACTCCTTAGCCTTTTGAATCCATTTTACTATATTTGACTCTGAAGGAATTGAAAATTTAATTCTTGGATTTTCTTTCTTGAAATCTTTTAGTTTAGATAACGTATTTTTTGGATTTCTATGACTGAATTCCTTCACGGAATCAATGCCAATAAGATTCAACGCATTTGCCATCTCTGGAGTTATTCCAGATATTCGCATTAAATCAGCATGCTCTTGCCAAGTGTCTAATTGCTGATAAGAAATTCCAATCTTTTTGGCAAGTTTTTTTAATTGGGAGGAGCTTAAAGATAAGAGGTCTTCAACTTGACTGATCCCTTCTTTTTTCAAAAGTGAAGCTATTTTTTTATCAATTCCTATAATCTCAATAATATTCATGATTTTATTCTTCTATATATAATGATAACTGAATAACTAATGAATAAATAGATGTAATTCAAATAAATAAATTTATAGTTCAAAAATAATAAAAACAGGTGGTGGGGGGGAGATTTTCCAAATCCAAGAAATCTCAGAAATACTTGGATTTATTTGAACTCCCGAAGGCCTTTGCCACTGGATCTTAAGTCCAGCACCTTTGGTCTAACCCTATGATTATAATTAATTGACCAGACTCGGTAACCCCACCTAGTGTTAAAAATGTGGGAAATATTTATGAAATACTGAGTGTTTTAGTATTTTAAAATATAATTATTAAAAATAGGATAAAAAGTTTTTGCTCATGTAAAAGCTTTCACGAATGAAGTACTTTAAAAAAGCGATTAAATTAATAAGAATATTTTTAAAATCTATTTTTATAATTGAAATTTATTTTTTTAAGTATTTTATAGCTTCATATATTCTTAATTGGATAAAGAGAAAAATTTAAAATTTTTTTAAAGTATAAGAAAAAAGAAATTTTTTCCCCATAACTAAGAATTATACTTCTTAAAAGAATTAAAAGAAAATTAAAAAATAAAATGAAGAAATGAAATTAATTTTTCTAATATTCATTAATATTATTAGCTTTAATTTCGCCTTCAATTTTGGGAATAAATAGTAAAGGTATCAATGATAATAGCACGAAAATCCCTGCAAAAATGAAGATGTGAGGTGCAGGAATGTATCCAGGCTTTCCATTAATGATAGCAGGGGTTCCAAAGGCATGAATAATCATTGAACCTATTGGTGCTCCAAGAACCATTGGAATGGCAACCATGAAGATCAATCTAACACCCTGAAATTTTCCAATTTCATCAATGGGGTATTTATCTTGAATCCATGCTGCCAAGCTGATTCCTGAGATGGTTTCGATTGA
>CAZIEC010000050.1:11796-15167 GCA_964538145.1 uncultured archaeon | reverse complement strand
TAATTCCTTCAAATACATGCAGATATCTCAAGCAGAATGAAGATATAATGTCATTAAACGAAGGAAAATTTCTTCTTGCAATTCTTCAAACCATTCCTCTCTATTATTTTCTAAAGTAAGGGGTGATATTTTAGTATTTTTAATAAATTCTTTGTATAATTCCTCATATAATATTAAATGCGGATTGTTGAATGCTTGATTTTTATTTATTGCTTTTTTCAAATGAATTCTGTAATTTTCATCTAACCATATCTTAAAAACATTTCCCCCATGTTCTGCTTTATAAGTAATGTTATATTTATTTTTTAAATTGGTTATTACCTCAAAAATGGTTTTGGAAATTTTATAAAAAGTTTTTACTTCATTTTTGGATAATAAAGAGATTGACACAGGTAAGCGAACGTGAAATAACAATCCCTTTCCTTTCCTGAAATTAACATGCCCATAACCAAAAATTAATCTTGGGAAACCATTCTTAAGAAAAATGCTATTTATATCGTTCATTATGTTTACAAGATATTTAGGTTCACATAAAATGTCTTCAAATCCTGGAAATCCAAGATAATCGCTTGAATTTTTAGAATCTAATGAAATAATTGCTAACGACGTTCTCTCGCTTAAAAATTCATCAAATTCATTCTCTTTTAAAAATTTAAAAAAACAAGTTGTTTCTTTCTGAATGATCTCTGACAATTTTGATAATTCTTCCTCTGAACCTTTTATTAATAAAGCCCATTTTATAGGATTTGAACTTTTAAGGTTGGATTTTAAATGTTCAAATTTTCCTGGTAATTGACTAAATGAAACAACAAGCTCGCAAACAAGAGGAAATATTTTATTAAACAATAATTCTTGCAAACCATTAGCTAATGCATTTAAATCAGTTCCAAATAAGATTAAATGTTTTACTTTTTTACTTGGAACATATAATCTCATTAAAACTGTTAAGATTATTCCAAAATATCCGTTTCCTCCAACATACTTCGAGAAAGATTTATCTGTTTTTTTAACATTAATGATTTTCCCATCTGGCTTCATTATTGTAAGTTCCTCTACCCAATCAATGGCAGAACCAAGTTTTCCAGAAGTTATCCCACTGGCATCATTCGCAAGAATCCCGCCCACTCGTACAGGTAATTTGAAGGCGCTTGATGGCTGAACCGGAAAAATGTATTTTCCATTAGTTTCGCGAGGTATTAAATTAATTAATTGACAAACCAAGAAAGATTGATCTACTTTTAGTAATCCCCTTTTCAAATCAACAGAATACCCTTTTTCCATTGTTTTCAAATGAGCCAAATCCACTATGATTCCAAAATTTGCAAATGCTCCCGATAAGCCGGTTTTACCACCTGCAAAAGTTATTGGTATTTTCAGTTTAGTTGCATTGACCACAATTTTTCTTAATTGTTGTATATTTTTTGGCTGAAAGATTACAAATGGATTTAAATGTAAGAAAGAAACATCCCTAATAGAATTAGAGAAAACTTTACTATTAAAAATCATCAAGTTACCAAGATTTAACATTTTTCCAGCATTTTTTTGGAGTAAAATTTTAGTTAATCTTTGATTATCAAGTTTGATAAAGCCTTCTTTCTCCATTAAATTAAGGAATTTCTCCCATTGAAACTTTTTTCGCACGTTTTCTATAAGATCCATCATAAAAATATTTCTTCTCGATGCGTGATTATGATCATGGAATTTTTAGTCAACTATTTATTTAATCAGACTTTCTATATCCTTCAAACTCGCTTCTCTCTTACTCAACACTAATGAACTAATTATATTTAATATTATGGCAACTATAAAAAAAATAACCGAAATCAAATTCGGAGGTTCTAAGAAAAAAACGAAAAAGTAAACAATTGAGGGCATTATTTGGATTGGGATTGTTTAAATTTGGATCAAGCTACTGGCATTTCCTTACCTTAATCCCAATGCCATAGTGAAAATTGCTAAAATATTTGTTAAAACCAAGATTGAACTTGCAATTATGAAGAGTATTAGTGAGTGAAGATTAACATAAGCTGAAAAAATGATGGGAAAAATGCCCATTAAAGGCCCTATCCAAAAATTTGAAAGAAAAAACATCAATCCAGAGATTAAAGAATATAAAATTCCTCCATATTTTTCAGTTCGCTCCTGTAACATGTAAAAAACCACGCAAATACTAAATATAGTAATTGAAAAGATGGTGGTTCTTGTAATGAATCCGATCTCAAAAAAATTGACATTTAATATTTCAATTTTTAGTTTTGAGAAACCAAGTAATATAATTGCAAACATTATCATTAGAATCGATATTACCTCAATTAAATTTAATTTTTCCCCAATTATTTTTACTGATCCAATCGCTAAAACTATTAGTCCAGAAGTCATCAAGCCAGGAATGATTGCCGGATCGATAAAAATTTGAGCAATCAAGTAAAACAAGGTTCCTAGCCCAAATCACATGAATAAAGCAAGAAACCAAAGAGGCGTCTTGATTAGCCTTTTTATTAATTTTAATTCTTTTGAAACTTTATTAATTATCATTTTTTCAATAAGCATTCCTGAATAATGCAATATTCCAGAAAATACGGTTAAAAGAACGCCAACAACATATAAATCTACAATCATCTAAACCAACAAATAAAATAGAAAATATAATTGAAAAAATGGACTTTGATAATTAATTTTCATTTATTAATAAAATCTTTTTTCCATCATTTTGATGCAATATTATATAAATGCTTTTTATAAAATATTAGATTCTTATATAATATGCTTCCTTCGATTGAATGGGTAGATAATAAAGTAAAAATGATTGATCAAACGCTCCTTCCTCACGAATTAAAATTCTTAGAACTTGATGATTATAGAGACGTAGCGAAAGCAATAAAAAACATGAACATTCGTGGTGCACCAGCAATAGGCGTGGCAGCTGCTATGGGATTGGCTTTAGCAACTTTAGAATTCAAGGACCTTCCTAAAGAAAAGTTTCTTGAAAAAATGGAAGAAGCGGCTAATGTTATTCGAAGTACAAGACCTACAGCGTCCAATCTATTCTGGGCGGTTGATAGAATCTGGAAAATTATTAGCACGTGTCCGGATAACCCTTTAATGATATCAGAATTAGTCGTTGAAGAATCCAAAATAATGGCTCAAGAAGATGTAAATGTCAATAAAAGTATTGGAAAACATGGAGCAGAACTTTTAAAGGATGGAGATACTGTATTGACTCATTGCAATGCAGGCTCACTTGCCACCGTACAATATGGAACTGCTTTAGCTCCAGTAAGGGCTGCTATTGAAAATGGAAAGAAAATTCAAGTAATTGCAGACGAAACAAGACCTAGATTGCAAGGTGCTCGATTAACTGCTTTTGAACT
>CAZIEC010000050.1:4149-11696 GCA_964538145.1 uncultured archaeon | reverse complement strand
TTAATAAACTCATCAATACATTTCTCATAGATCTTAACTCTTTCAAGAAATAAAGGAATGGTATTTTCATGTTCTAAAATTATTTTTTTTTCTAAAAAAACATCTATTTGCTTAAAAATTTCGGGATTTCCGATACTAGCTCTTCCTATCATTAAACCATCTACTCTAGTATATTTTAAAAAATGCTCTGCAAATTGGGGAGAATCGATACTTCCATTTCCAATTATGGGAATGTTAACCTCTTCCTTTAAGTTTCTTATAAACTCAAGGTTAAGCTTTGAATCGTCAAATTTTTCTTTAACTGTTCTTCCATGAACTGTTATAAATTCTAGACCTGAATCGTTTATTATTCGGGATAATGACTGCAAATTCAAAGGCTTATTTACACCAATTCTTATTTTTACTGATACTGGACGTGAAGAATATTTAGTTGCTACATTTATAATTTTTGCCAAGTTATTCAAGTTATTCAGAATATAACCTCCTTCTTGTAACTTAACAGCTCGTCTAGAAGGGCAACCAGCATTAATATCGAGGACATCAAACTCATAGCTTTCTAAATGCTCAATCGTTTTTTTTAATGCAATTGGATCAGAACCGATTAACTGTACACCAATGGGTCTTTCTTCGCTAATCCTATAAAGCGGTTCTATTACTGATTTCGGGCATTTTTCAATTCTTTTCGTGTATAGCATTGGGACAAAAACTAATCCAATTTTACCAGATAATGTCCTACAAAATCGTCTATATGGAGCAGTGGTAACTTTTAACATTGGTGCTAGCATTAACTTATTGCTCAACTTTAATCTTCCTAGCTTCACTTTAACCCCTAAGATTGTTATAACTTAATTTAGATAAGCAAGAACTTTTTATAGAAACCTCAATTATTTCATTTAAAGTAAATCGAATCTTCTGATATATCTAAAAATAAATAATTAATTATTGGGGAAAAAATTTACCATGCCAACCATAATAAAAAAATTTGAATTCGATGAAGAACCACGAGAAATAAAATATTTTGATAATGAACCTTTAATATTGACTAATAAATTGTGTTTTTTTCACAACAAGAATAAATTTAGAAGAGAATTGAACCCACTTCAGTACCTATTCAAGCATTATACTGGTGATCCTCTATTAGCTGCAGGAATAAGAGATTCCTACATAAAAGAAGAATATTCTGAAAATTTTTTGATAGTAATTTTTACGACCATAGAGAATATAAAAAAGACAAATGAAATTCTAAAAGAAAGAGTTATAAAAGAATTCAAGAATGGTTGCTTTTATTTAGAGAGTACTTCTGAATTCATGGTATTGATCGCTAAAGAGATGGAAGGCTTGAAAGCAGGTTTGAAAACAATGGAAATGATTTTTGATCAGGCATTTAAGGATTATTTAGAACAAGGAAATTTCGAAGAGTATGTAAAGATTCCTTCTTTTTATATGGTTAATTGTGCAAAACAATCTTGATTAATATTTCAAGACAAAATGTTGAAGAACAAAAATAGATGTAATATTAATTTAAAAAATTAATTTTATCATTCAACATATTTCCATGGCTTTTGTCTTTTTAATTTATAGGCTTTCTCTGCATATTCTTCAATCATTCGATGAGTATTGAAGTATGCAGCTAAAGATATTGCATTTTTTGACATTAAAAGCCACTGATCATGATTCATGTGAGTTGGAATTATCTCATTTTCTAGGATATCATAAATGGCATTTGAATCTATCGTCCAATCATTCGACACTCGAGGATCATTAGGATTTGAATCGTCAGGCCCAATTGCCCATCCAGCAAGTGGATTCATCCGATATCCTTCCAACCACCATCCATCTAATACACTAAAGTTGAGAACACCATTTAATGCAGCTTTCATTCCACTCGTTCCACTCGCTTCTCTATATCTTTCAGGTGTATTTAACCATACGTCTACTCCAGAGACAATTAGATGAGCTAGATCCATGTTATAATTTTCCAATAATACTACTTTAACGCCATAGTTATCATAAAGATATTCACCAGCTTCAAAAATTCTTTTTATGTAATCTTTTCCCATTTGGTCCTTAGGATGTGCTTTTCCAGCAAAAATGAACTGGACTTTACCTTGGCATATTTTCCCTAATCGATCAATATCATGAAATATGAGTATCGCTCTCTTATAAGTAGCAAATCTTCTTGCAAAACCAATAGTAATTAATTCCTCATCGAGTAGATTCCAACCATGCCCTTTTTGATAATCAATTAAATTAAATTTATTTTCGACGTGTGCATCGAAGAGTTCTAAATCATCTAGTTCAATTGCATTTTGTAAGACAGATGGATTCGTTCTCCAATTTTTCCACTGACGATCAAATACTTCTTTGATTGGTTTCGAAACCCAAAATGGGAGATGAACACCATTGGTAATATAATCTATCTTTTTATGCGGAAACATCTTTTGCGAAACTTCTCCATGCTTTCTTGATACAGCATTCACGTATCGTGCCATGTTAATCCCAAGATAAGTCATGTTTAGATATCCATTATCATCTGCTAATTTTCTGAGTTCCGGAGGGAATCGATCCATGAATACTTTATTTACTAACCCTTGATCAAACCGATCGTGTCCTGCTGGAACTGGTGTATGCGTAGTAAAGACGACACGCTTTCTTACTTCTTCTATATCTTTATATTCGTTATATAATTCTATAGTTGCAAAAGAACCATGTCCTTCATTTAAATGATAAACTTTAATATTGTTATATCCCAAGGTTCTCAATATTTTTATGCCACCGATTCCCAATATGATTTCTTGAACAATTCGGTTCCACATTGAAGTAGAATTATAAAGTGAATCTGTCATTTTCTTCATCCATTCAGCATTTCCCTCTACATCAGTAGTCAAGAGATATACCGGTACAACATGACCAGAACGACCGATTTGGCGGTGCAACCAGGCACTGACCAAGACATCTTTATCTTCAATCTTTATCTTAATCGGTCTGGGAATCTTTTCGAATTCATAAAAAAAGTTCCAATTTATTTTCTTTTCTTTTTGTTCTCCAAATTCATTAATTAATTGGTAAAAATATCCCGCAGAATAACATAAGCAAACAGCGACCATGGGAATTTCCAAGTCTGCAGCAGAACGAATTGTATCGCCAGAAAGTACTCCAAGTCCGCCACTATAAGTTGGAATGTTTGAATCAATTCCTATTTCCATCGAAATATAAGCAACAAGAGTATTTTCCTTAAACTCATCATTGATTTCCATTTTAATTCAATTTTCAATTGTTTTAAATTTCAAACCTTAGTTATTTAATAAATATAACAAATTCTCTTATAATAAATTATTGAACTAAATTCAAACAACTTAGAAAAATAGTCAAAAGAATTCAAAATTAATAAAATATTAATTTTTAAGCATTTTGAACAATGATAATCCTTTTTTTTATGATCTTCTACTTGTAACTCCACCAATTAACTTTTTCACTAAAAAATCTATTAATGCATTCTATAAAACAGAAATGAAAAATAAAAAAATTATAATTTAAGCGATTTGTTTTTTAAAATCTCAACCTTTATGCTTGGATCCATTTTTTCGATCAATTCTTTAAATGGTTCTAATGGCTTGTCCCAATCTTGCATTCAGAACGAATTGTTAAGGAATTATGCATTGGGACAACAATTTCTGGCTTGATATCGATTGTTGCTTCTGCGGCTTCTTGATAATCCATTGTGTAAGTACCTCCGCACGGAATCATGGCAACAGTTATATTTTTACTCTTTAGTTCTTTCATTTCAGGAATGTGTTCGGTATCTCCAGCATGGTATATCTTCTTTCCTTCTATTTCTAAGATTGTACCCGCCCATTCATTCTCTTTTGGATGAAATGGTTGGTTCGTATCAGGTCTTTTTCTCTTGATATTATAAGCTGGGACTAATTCTATTTTCACGCCATTCCACTCAAAAATCTCATTATATTTTAAACCCTTTCCCTTAAATTTTTCTAGTAGATTTGAAATGCTTGCTGGACCAATTATTAAGGTATTATCTTTCATTAAATTTTTTATTGATTTCTTGTCAAAATGATCGCCGTGTTCATGGCTTGCAATGATTAAATCCGCCTTTTCTTCATCTTTAGGGATTTGATATGGATCTAAATATATGACCTTACCATCATTAGTCTTGATTTTAAATGCAGCATGTTTTAACCATATTATTTCCATTCTTTTTTTTTCACCTCTAAAATAAATGACATTTAAATATTTTATATTTGGAGGGATTTAACTTCTAAAATCTCCACTCTTATGCTTGGGTCTTTTTTAGCTAACAATGTTTTAAATTGGGTTAAATCTTTATCCCAATTATGCATTGGAACGGCAATTTCTGGCTTTATATCGACAGCGGCATCGGTAGCTTCTTCAAAATCCATTGTATAAGTTCCTCCACATGGAAGAAGAGCTACAGTGATTGACCTTTTAGCTAAATCCTTCATTTCTGGAATTCTTTCAGTATCTCCCGCATGATACACGCTTTTTCCTTGATGAGTTATGATAACTCCTGCCCAATTGTTTCCTTTTGGATGCGTTCCCTTCTTAATAGTATATGCTGGGACCAATTCAATAGTAATGTCATCAACAGAAAATGATTCGCCCAACTCTAAAGGTTTCCCATTAAACTTCTTGAGTTCACGAGAGATACTTGCTGGTCCGATGACAATTGTTTTGTTTGCGACTAATTTTTTAATATCTCCAGCAGAAAAATGATCAAAATGGCCATGAGTTGAGATAATGATATCTGCTTTTTCTTCATCATCTTTTATGTTGTATGGATCAATGTAAATTATTTTTCCATTTGATGTTTTAATTTTAAAACAAGCATGCCCTAGCCAAAAAATTTCCATTGCTGGACTCACATCTTCTCACCTTAAATTATTTTATTTTAAAAAAAGTGTTTCTTGTTAAGATCAAATATTTACCAAACTTAAAAATAATATTCTTATAACAAGCAAGAAGAAATTCAATAAATTATTGTGAAATTTTATTTTTTAAGGTCCAGTTTGCCATTATTCAGCTTGATCTTTCTTGAGATGCCATGTTCATCCAAATTATTAACATCAATTTCTTTTAGACGTTTGTGGAACATAATATTCTCAAATTTATTATTTAATATTGGAACTTTTAATTCATGAATTAATGGAGAAAAGCTTTCATTTACTTTAAATGAATTATGAAAAGCTTTTTTTTTAAAATCCTCTCTTCTATTCAATATCTTCTGTAAAAATTCTTTTTCTGGTCGCAAAGCTGAAATATTTAATCTAAATCTCTCAATAAGATTAAGAGGAAGGATTGACCGGTGTATTCTACAAATGGGACAAAAAATTTCGTCTAAACCATGAATGCAAGTCATTTATTTCACTAATCTAAAATTTAATAATTCAAGTTCCTAAAATTAATTTTATCTTTTATTCTTTTTTATTATATAATCATGAATCAATTGCTTGAGGAAATTTTATCACAATCGAATTCTCTTAAAAAAACTTTTAATTACATCCTTAAGAAATGTAAACCTCAATTCTTAGAATTAAGAGAATTCATTAAGAAAGGAGAGATTACAAAACTTATTTTTACTGGGATGGGATCAAGCTATATTGCTGCTTACTTACCTTATTACATGCTTAATAAGAATGGTGTTTTGACAGAAATCCGAGAATCAGGAGATTTTTTATATTCTTCTTTTCCGGATAGGAATTTAGAATCTTTTAAAAAAACAGCAGTTGTTTTTATATCTCAATCTGGAGAATCAATAGAAGTAAGAGAATTAGTTAAAAGAATAAATAAAATCTCAGTTAGACCATTAACCATTGGAATAACTAATAATCCGGATAGTTATCTAGCTAATATGACAGAAGTGCAATTCTTCATGAATATCGAAGAAGAAAAGACCGTATCAACCAAGACCTACACCAGCACCCTTTTAATCTTATATGTAATGGCAAAAACGATAATTGAGGAATATTTCTTGCCTGATAATAACAATGTAAATGAAACCTTAAAATTTTTAGAAAAAATTAATGCATTTTTAAGTGATAAAGAAAAAATTGAAACTTTAACTGTAAATATAGCAAAATTTCTTGGAAAGGATGTCAATTTCTTAGAAATCTTGGCTGATGGAGCTTCAATGGCGACTGCCCATGAAGCATCTCTAATTTTTAAAGAAATAACAAAATCTTGGTCAGAAGCAAACTCTTGTTTAAATTTTTGGCATGGAGGTATAGAATGTTTAAATGATAAGACAAATTTAATTTTACTCACATCAGATGAGACGCATGTTGAATTTCATGAAAAATTTTTAGAGAATTTATTAAATAAATGGAAATTTAGGAAATTAATTCATGTTACAAATCAAGAATTAAAAATTAAGATTAAAAAAGCTAGTGATAACAAAAAAATTTTTACCTACTCCTATGACATTAAAGATAAGTATTTAGCCACGATATACGAAATTATAATATTACAGTTAGTATTCCATAAGATAGCAGAAATTAGGGGTTTAAATCCAGGTGAATTCATTTATTCGGAAAAAGTGAGAAGAAATTTTTAATTATTTTCCATTATAATTAAATCTATTTAATGTAAAGTACGATTATAATAATTTTCAATTGAAAAAATATGTAAATGATAAAATCCTAAAATTTATTTTTCATTCTTATTTATTTTTCATAATCCTAAAATCTTTTCATTCGTGTTTATTAAATGATCATTGAACCTACGAGGAAAACTTTCAAGCATTTTCTATTCTTATGGAGTGGTCAACTTTTTTCTTTATTAGGTTCTTCAGTAGTTCAGTTTGTTATTGTTTATTGGATTACGATTGTCACGAAAAGCATGACTTTTTTATCAATTGCTTCTTTTTTTGCCTTCTTACCCCAATTCATAATAATGCCCATAGCTGGTGTTTTTGTAGATAGGTGGAACAGAAAAATAGTGATGGCTTTAGCTGACTTTTTTCAAGCTTTAACAACCTTAGGATTAATTTTCATGTTCATTTTTAAGTTTGAAAATGTTTGGATTGTTATTTTAATTAATGGATTAAGAGGGATTTTTCAAGCATTCCATTGGCCAGCCATGAATGCCATCATTCCAATAATGGTTCCTAAAGAAAATTTGAGCAGGTATAATGGATTGAATTATTTATTCACGGGAGTAGTCAATACATTAGGACCATTAATTGCATCGATCCTTCTAGCTAATTTCTTTATAGAACAAATACTCTGGGTTGACATCATTACATTTCTCATTGCTATTACTCCACTCTTGATGATTTTTATTCCAAAAGTAGAAAAAAAAATAATACTCGAGGAAAAGACCTCCTTTTGGAAGGACTTTAAATTAGGAATTAAAGTGTTAAAAGCTGTTCCTGGTTTAATCTTGTTATTATTAGTAGCTACGATGATTAATTTTTTTGGCACTCCTTTCAATACTCAAATGCCTTATTATGTATTAGTTTATCATAATGGGACCAAAATTGATTATGGAATGATTGCTTCTTTCATGCAATT
>CAZIEC010000050.1:1599-4049 GCA_964538145.1 uncultured archaeon | reverse complement strand
GCTATTACTCCTATTGCTATGATAATCTCAGGTCCTATTGCAGAGATAATTGGCATAGTTCCCTTGTTTTTGGCAGCTTCTTCCATTGACATTGCTTTTGTTTTGTCCATATGGTTATTTTCAAAAGTATCTAAAATTGATTATGATAACTTACCTGATCTCTTTCATGATATAGAAATTTAAGAGAAATTATTTAAAATTAAAGGACTTTACATAGTTCCTCTATAAAGAGTGGTAATTACATTAAAGATATATAAAAATTAAAAAAAAATATTCTTTTCAAATAAGAATATTATTTTGCCATCAGTTTCTTATATTCATTCCTATAATCAAGATAACTTTTGTATGTCTCTTTATGAATAAAAAACTGTGCTGGAACCCATCCTGCTCTATTATTATTTGCGTGTAAAATTAAAAGTGTTAAATTAGTCATCGGAATTTTTATTTTTTGCGCCTCTTCAAAAGGTTCATCATTAGATAATATTCGCTTAAATTTCTCATTATTCCATATTTTCTTAGGAATGTATCCCCTTATCATATATTCTGGATTATCAAGATTTTTAAAATTTTTTACATCAGTTCCATAATTTTTACTTCTTTCTAAATAATCAAATGTTAAATTCTGAAAAGATTTTTAGCTTTTAAAAAATTAATTTTTTTGTTAAAAAGCGTCTAACTATAAAGATTGAATAAAAATGACAAAAGGTTTAATATTATCCGGCGGTTGGGGGACTCGCTTAAGGCCATTAACGTGTACTATTCCAAAAACGCTTATTCCCATCGTTAATCGTCCAGTAATGGAAAGGCAAATATTGAAGTTGAAAGAAGCTGGAGTAAAAGAAATAATATTAGCAGTAAGCGTGATGTCTGATATTGTAAAAAATTATTTCAAGGATGGGGAAAAACTTGGCATAAAAATATATTATACAAATGAAAAATTTCCAGCTGGCACAGCAGGAGCTTTAAAACTTGCCGAATCTTATCTTAGTGATGAAAATTTTTTCATGTTAAATGGTGATGTGATATTTAATTTTGATTTTAGAAAAATGTTAGAATTTCATGAGAGAAAAGGAGGAATTGGCACGATAGCAAGCAAATTGGTTAATGATCCTTCGCGTTACGGAGTTTTGATTACGGATGATCTTTCTAATAAAGTTTTAAAATTCTTGGAAAAAGAAGAATATGTACCACCTAAAGAAGGCCCTAAACCAATGCCCATTAATGCTGGAGTTTATTTACTTGAGCCAGAAATCCTTTCATATATCGAACCAAATAAGAAGGTTTCCATAGAAAGAGAAGTTTTTCCTAAAGTTGCAAGAGAAAAAGATTTATTTCACTATCCCATTGAAGGTGTATGGAAAGATATAGGAAAACCAGAAGAATTATTAAACGGAAATATTCTTTTACTAAAAGAACTCATTAAGAATAAAGCAACAAGCGAGAAAAATCTAATAAGTGATTCTGTTCAGATTGATCCTACAGTTACCATTATTTCTCCATGTGCAATTGGAGAAAAAGTTATAATTGGAAAGAATTGCACTATTGGGCCAAATGCAATAATTGGAGATAATGTTTATATAGAGGATAATGTCAAAATTAGCAATTGCATTGTATACAATGAATCTTATATATCACAAAACGCTAATATCGATACGGCCATCATTGCGGATAATTGCCTCATTGAAGAAGGAGTAACTCTGAAAGGAAATGGTGAAAATTTAATCATCTTGGCATCTTATGTTTCGGTAAGAAAAAATATTAAATTAATTGCCACTAATAAATCATCAATAACTTTTTGTCATCACGAATTAATTAAGGATGATATTGTCTAATTTTTTCATTAAAAGAATGGTAACATGAAAAATAATATTGATTATAAGAAGATCTTTGAGGATCTAACGAATAAGAAAGTTAAAGAAGAAGAAGTCCTGAAATTAATAGAACTCATTTTAATTGAATGTGATAATGATGAAATTCGATCACGAGCAGTAGAGTTAATATTAGAAAAATCAATGTGTTCAGATGAAGCTTTTAGAATTTTAGAAAAAAGTTTAATATCTGATGAGTCGCCCATCGTGAGATTCTCAGCGATAAAAGTATTAGTTAAATGCTTTTCTCCTAAATGTAAAAATCTAATTAAATGGGTTTTGGATAATGAAAATTCAATATATTTCTATAAAAATTTACTTGATTTGCTAGATAATTCTAAAAATGCCATGCTAAAAGGTTTTTATCTAAGAGTAATTAAAAAAATCACCCAATTTTATAACTTAAATGAGGATGATGCTAGATTCATCTTAGATCTCGATAATATTGAATATTTAAAATTTAGAGAAGGGTTTTCTACTTTTATCAAACAATTTAATCTGAATGATAATCATGTTAAAGAATTGATTTTAGAACATGAAGAATTAGGCTATAAAGGCCTTAAATCGGTTCAAGCAACACAA
>CAZIEC010000050.1:0-1499 GCA_964538145.1 uncultured archaeon | reverse complement strand
CAATTCTTTTCCATTAATAGTATTGGTAATATTACAGGAATTTCGATAAATCACGTTGATTCACCCAAAATTGGAATCATTCCAATTCAAATTTGTCAACTTAAAAAATTAGAAACACTTTTTCTCATTAATCAAAATATAACAAACATACCAGAATGTCTTTTAAAGATGAATTCATTAAAATTGCTTAACTTATCTGTCAATAAGATAAAAGATTTAAAACTTCAAGGCAAAACTTCTAAGATAATATTATAATATTAGTAAAAATTTCTTGAAACTCATTATGATCTAATTTAATTCTTAACTCGATGAAAATTGATGGTCATTTAATCTTATCTTTATTTTTGGTAATTTTCTCTAAAATTAATTCTAAGTAAGACTTTCTAATTGACTCTTGCTTTTCAATTCCTAATAGTTTTAAGAAATTAAAAAGCTTTTTTTTAATTTCCTCAACACTCTTCTCATCACTCGCCATGCTTTCAACTTCTATAAAATAACTATCTAGAATTGGCAAATAATCTAATAATAATTCAATTTTTAAATCATCATGTTCAAATTCATATAATTCTCGCTTTTTTTTAACGGTTAAAATTTCCTGAAAACCTAAAATCAATAAAATTTCCCTCATTGTAAATGGATCCATGATTTCAACTTCCAATTCTTTTCTTGTTTTTGTTTCTTCATCCATTTTTGCCCCTTTATACGTGATAAAGCTTCTTACTTTCTTTTCTACAAGTTTTTCTTTGTTATTGAGCTCTGTTGAAATACGAATCCTTAAAGCCTCATCAGTATTTCTAAAATCTCTAAGTCCTTTCGGCATGTTAAAATAAATATCATTATGCATTAAAGATAATTCATGCTTACCATTTAACACTCTGAATTTCTTACGAATTTCGTCTGGATTTGAAACGCGCGCCTTTATCTCTACTTCTATCATGATTTAATTCCGATTTAATGAAAATTTATTAATTCAATTAATAAATATAATTACTCAAACCCTCTTAAATATTGAATGTTTTTTAAAAATATGAAATTTCATCATGAACCAAGAAAAGCTTATTGAAGAATTGGCGACAAGATTCGGATATCTGCCTTACATGATTGAAAGGTATCTTAAAATGTTCGGATTAGAGGAAACTATTAGGTATCTTGAAGCTAATGAAAAGCCACTTATTCCTTCAATAAGAGTAAATACACTTAAAATTGGTCCTCACGAACTCAAAGGGTTATTGGAACGAAAAGGTTTTGTTTTAGAACCAATTGATGGTATTCCAAATGGCTTTAAGATTATCAAACAATCTCTAAATTTAGGGTCCTTACATGAATATCTTCAAGGTTATTTCTACATTCAAAATATTGCATCAATGATAGCCCCAATCGTTTTAAATCCGAGACCAAATGAAGTAGTAATTGATATGTGTTCTGCACCTGGAGGAAAAGCGACTCATTTGGCAGAATTAATGAAAAATGAAGGCAAATTAATATTAATTGAAAGGAAT
>CAZIEC010000049.1:12541-15510 GCA_964538145.1 uncultured archaeon | reverse complement strand
AACTTCATGTAGACTTTACAGCAAACATGTTTCAAGATTTTTATTGTTATAATTTTTTTAATTCTCTGCCGCAAACGGGGCAGAATTTTGGTCCGAATGGTGGTGGATTTATTATAATGATTTTTCCTTTTTCTTCCAAGCTTTTTATCCATTTTTCAATGGCTTCTTCTGACATTGCGCCATGTGAAATTGAGATTTCTAAGATTTCCTTTTTACAATTTTCACAATAGAGCATTTTTTTCTCATTATTTCATTCAAAAGTTCATTTAATGAATATAAAGTCTCAATTTTAGAAGTTTTATTAATAATTCAGGTTTTGAATCATTAAAAGATAAAAATTACTCCTAGTTACGAACCATTAAGTAAAATTTTCTTTATTTAAATTTTATCCTGCGATTTATTAGTGGAGATGTTCAAAACATGATAAAGCGATTTTTAAGAGGATTGTAATGCTTTTCAATGGTTATATAGGAACATGTATATCTGGGTGACATGCTGATAATACCTCATTTTTTGTAGAAAACATTTTTCATTTAATTCATCTGAATTAAAAGGTTTGAATGGGGTTGATTAACTATTTTACCAGCTTCAAAATCAAAGATTTGTTTAGTAGGGGAAGGCATGGTTGGTAAGACATCTTTACTCCGATTATTACAAGGGAAAGAAGTTCCAAAAAAGCATGAGCCTACTGTAGGTTTAGAGGTAGAAGGATCAATTCTCAATGGAAAGCAGGTCCAAATCTGGGATCTGGGTGGTCAAGAGCATTTTAAATTCATGTGGAAAGATTTTCTTAGGGGTGCTGGTTTAACGGTGGTTGTTTGTGATTCAACTGAGGAGAATGTAAGAAAAACCAAGGAGATAATCGAAAGGTTTGAGCGACATTTAGGTTCGAAGGTAATTGCAATTGCGAACAAGCAAGATTTACCAAATGTTCTTAGCGTCGAGGAAGTTCAGAAAAAGTTGGGTGGAATAAGAACTTATGGCATGTCTGCCATCCGTCCAGAGTTGCGAGAGAGGTTAAAGAATATATTGGAATATGAGATAAGCGTGGATTAAAATTTTTAGAACATTTTCCCGATTAAATGCGCGATTCTTATGGGTTCTGGTAATTTCGAATCAATGCATAATTTCTGTAATAATGCTTTAATCTCATCATATTCAATTCCAATGTGATGAAAAAATATTTTGGCAGGGCCTCCTGCGGTATTAATTATCATTTCATAGAGGAGTCCCGCATTTACAATGTAATGCAATTTTTTCTTGTAAGATTTGGGAAAATTTTTAATTATTGCTTCTTTTACTGCTTCTAAATTTATTTTTCGTTCTGTAATTGCAATGATTGGTTTTAAAGTTTCCTCGTGAATTCTTTTTAAATCAATCAAGTTAAAGCCAGCAAATGTTATGGTATCAGTGAGGACATACTGAACGTGTTTATCGCAACTTTTTATCATTTCAATTACTTTTTCAGTTGCATCATCGCCATCTATATCAATTGTTTTTTTCCTCACGCTAACTAATCTGGTTCCTTGACATATTGCTCCTATTAGATAAGTCCTGCTAGAATCGCCTTTTAACGAGAAGCTAGCATCATCAATACCTAAGCATATGGGGTTCTCTTTCATTTTATTTATCCGGAAGATATTTTTTCACTTGATTCAGGAGATCCACGAATGCTTTTCTTGAAATTTCTATTTCTTCCTTATAATTTGTAAGATCTCCTGATAAGGAATCCACCAATGAATTGACCATATCTTGAATTGACATTTTTCCACTTAGCCAAACAAATGCTAGTATGGCTTCTACGGTATCTGCCATGTCATGTGCATCTGCCCGGTTTTTAGAAAAGCTTTTCATGTTTGCCTCTTTTAAGGCACCAGCAAGTATCTTTTTGCTAACTTTTGATCCAGTTCTATAACAGGACGCATTCAATTGTTTTTTAGTTAGATAAATTGATTTTGCAACAGAATAAGATAAATTAACAATGGCATCTCCTATTTTAGCCAATCCTTTATCGGTTCCAATGGCTTTTTGGGAAAAATTCTTCTTTAAATCAGTAATTAAAAAGTCATAAGACATGGTTTATCAAAAAAACATTAATCCAAAAAGGATGCATTAAATTAATTAAAAATGAATTTTAACAAAATTTACATTAATTTCTTAAAAACCTCTTGAACTTCTAAGACTTCTTTTCTTAAGGATTCAATGCCTTTAGCAAGCACGCTTTTGATATTATATCCATCTTTAATTCTGACAAATATTTCTGGAGGATCTATTTGGGTAACCTTGTAAGCTGCTGCTTTAACACCTTCAACTTGTAGTAAGTGCTTCACGTATGCATTTAAAAATCCATGCGATTGTCCGATTACTTGGACTTTATAATCGTTTTTCCCGGCTCCTTTTATCAATTTCAAATCTAAATACTTGTATTTCGGAGCTTCTTCTTCCTCTTCGGTTTCAAGTTCTTCTTTAGGAGTAGTGATTTCAGCAGCATCAACCTTAGGTTCTGAAACCTTGCTACTATCTTCTTCTTTTGGCTTTGAAATTGAAGGATAGTGACTTTCAATCTCTTCTCCTTCAAGCAAGTCTTCTTCAAGCGGTTCTTCTTTATCTTTAGCTTTTTTAGCCAAGAATCTCACCAAGTTTTTAAGTATAATACTTCAAATTTAAAAAGAAATAAATCTTTTATGGTTTATTTTTAGAAAAAATGAGTCAACTCAAGAATTGGTCTGCCAATTCTCTGAGTTTCTCAATCGCTAAATATTGTAAATCTCTAGAACCAAAAATGGAAATCTTTATCGACTTTCCCTCAACCGTGCAATTCAAGTTTATATAATTCACTTTCTTTTGTATGCTTTCTAAAAATCCAATTACATTATCAAGTGAACCAGAATGGTTATAGAAATTTAAAACTTTTTTTCCTCCTTTTTTGACCATGTAAATCCCATTTTCACGTGAAATTAATTAATATT
>CAZIEC010000049.1:0-12441 GCA_964538145.1 uncultured archaeon | reverse complement strand
TTTCCTCCTTTTTTGACCATGTAAATCCCATTTTCACGTGAAATTAATTAATATTTTTTTTAAAAATGTTTTTTATAAATGAATTTTATTTTTTCTATTTTTAATTGTTAATAATAATAATATTCCGTCATATAAAATCTAAAGGGTCTCAATTTCGATGCTGGTAAGTTCCTTTTTCTGAGAAGATAACAAATCAATTTTATTTGCAAAAAGACACGTTTGGAAGATAATTAAATTATTTTATTATTAAAATATGATTAAATCTTAAATATTATAAAAGATATTTTCATGAAGAGAGAATCTCCTTTCTAACAAATGGTCGCAAGTCATTTCCTTTTTCCCAATACCATTCAAGCAATTCTATTGCCAAATTTATAAAACTTTTATCGTTATCAATTAGGCAGTAGTTATAATCAATTTCATCATCCTTGCTTAAGAATATAATTGCCCCTTTTTCAGAAACTATGAGAGAAAGTTCAATTTTATTCAGGATTCGAATATTTTTATATATTTTTAGCTTTTTGTAAAATAAAATTGTGTCATGAAATTTTTGGGACCATTCGTCTGGAATATTATAAGACTTCAATATATTTTTATCAACTAATGCTTTTATTTAATGCTTGCTTTTTAATAAAAGCCATTCCTATCTATAAGACGAATTATAAATGATTTAATTCTTGTTAGATGATTTTAAAAGAAATCTTTCAAAAAAGACAATGTTATTAATTAAAATATTTTATTGATTTAACCAAATTAGATTAAAAAAATTATTTTCAAGTTATTTCAAAAAATAATTAATAAAAAAAAGGGAAATATCTAAGATTAATATCTCAAACTTTCTGATACATTTCCATAATCGCTTGCTAGTTTACGTTTTTCAATGTTTCCGCAACGAGGGCATTGTAGCTTGTTAAACCCTATTTTTTTAAGTGGGGTACCACAAATTATACAATCAGCGTGTATCACGCCTAAATTTTTGCCCACGGTGCTTAAAACATATTCATTAAATTGCTTCTTAATTACTTTCGCTCTAACAATGTCCGTTACTTGGAACGCATCAGTAATCTTATCTACATATTTTAATGAGATTTGAGACACGTGAATATTTCCCAAATAGGAGCTATTAAAATGAAGTTTACCATTAATGGTATGGAAATTAATTCCAATAGAATATTGTCTTATAAAGAGAATTGTTCCAATAACAATATCTCCTATTCTTACAATTTTACGATCTTTTTCTTGATGGCTTTTAATTTCAATTTCCTTCTTTTTTTTATCAATAGTTATTATGCCTGTTTTGGAGGCAAAAATTTGGCCATCAATAATATAAGTTGATTGCTTATCTGGTAAAAATTCTTCGATTACTCCTAAAAATTGACCAGTATGAACGATGTCATTACTTTTCACCGGTTCTTTCATGATTTCTACTTTCCTCCTACTTATTATTATTTAAATAATATTAAATAGGATAAATAAATTTATTGTTTAATATTAAAAAGATAAATCTACACGATGTTTATCAAGAAAAAGGAAATAATCTCTCTAATTCAAGGAACGAAAACGTTCAAGAATCCAAAAATTGCTTTAGAACAATACACTATTGACGCTGAAAGTGCCATAAATATAGTATATCATGCAGGTGTTGAATATGATGACATTCAAAATACTGTCGTTTTTGATTTAGGTGCTGGGACTGGTAGGCTATCCATAGCAAGCGCATTTTTAGGTGCTGCTAAAGTAATAAGTATCGATATTGATCTTGAGGCTCTTGAAATCCTGCTAGAAAATGTGATTAACTTGAATTTGGATCACGTTATAAATATTGTATGTTGTGATGTTTCAACCTTAGAAATTCGAAAAAACAAATTAATGCATCCTAAGAACATCACCACGATAATGAACCCTCCCTTTGGAGTCAAGCATCGGTTTGCAGATAGAATTTTTTTAAAAAAAGCATTTTCTTTTTCGGATGTGGTGTATTCAATTCATTTATTAAATGAAAAGGTTGATAGATTTATCAAACATTTCGCTTCACGATTCAATTGGAAAGTGGATTACTCTTTTCCTTTTAACATGAAATTGGAAAGAACTTATTCCTTTCACGAAAAAAAAGTAAAAAATATTGATGTAAGAATTTATCGTTTTATGAAAAATTAAGATGCTATTTAAATAATAAGTTAATAAATCTTAGGTTTCTTAAATAAAATTTCTCCAAGAATCAAACTCTGTTGGAAACTTGGCACGATTTCCAAGAATTTCTTCAATTCTTAATAATTGATTATACTTACAGTTTCTATCACTCCGGCAAGGAGCTCCACTCTTGATTTGCCCGGTACAAAGTCCCACAGCCAAATCTGCTATGAATGTATCTTCCGTTTCTCCTGAACGGTGAGAAACCATGACATTATACTTGTTCTTAAAAGCTAATTTACTCGCTTCTATTGCTTCAGTTAAAGTTCCTATTTGATTTACTTTAAGCAACAGTGCATTTCCTGCTTTACTATCAATTGCTTTTTGCAGTATTTTGAAGTTTGTAACCGTGAGATCATCATCAACAATTTGAATGGTTGGATTAATTTTAGCAGTCAAATTGGCGAATCCTTGGAAAGAATTTTCATCAAAAGGGTCTTCTATTGATTTTATATAAGGATATTGTTCAATTAAATCCAAATAATATTGGAGCAATTCAGATTCAGACAATTTCAAGCCATCAATACTATAAATTTCACCATCAAAAAATTCGCTAGCAGCTGCATCTATTCCTAAGAAGAAATCAACACCCATTACATAACCTGCTCTTTCTATTCCTTTAACAATGACATCAATTGCTTCATGAGTGCTTGATAAATTGGGAGCAAACCCGCCCTCATCTCCAACATTAACGGAAGATTTTCCATATTCTTCAATTAAAAGATTTTTGAGCGTCTGGTATACTTCAACAACGAATTGAATTGCTTCAGAAAATGTTTTTGCTCCTACAGGTATGATCATGAACTCTTGTATTGCTAAGTTATTTCCAGCATGCTTTCCTCCATTTAAAATGTTAGAAAAAGGCAAGGGCAACAAAAAATTGTCTCTTGATTTAGCATGACTTAGTTCATAAATGTGCTGAAATAATGGTTTTTCCAATAATATTGCTGCTAACCTAGCTACTGCTAAAGAAACTGATAGAATTGCATTTGCTCCTAATTTGCTCTTATTTTCAGTACCATCAATTTCGATCATCTCCATGTCTATTTTTTCTTGTTCTCGCACATCGTATCCAATAAGTTTTTTTGCTAAAATATCATTAACGTTTGAAACTGCTTTTGTGACATGCTTACCGTGAAATACCTTTGTACCATCTCTCAATTCTAATGCTTCAGCCTCACCAGTGGAGGCTCCCGAAGGTACTGCTGCTCTGGCCCATTCGTTTCTAACAAATACATCGGTTTCTACGGTTGGATTTCCCCTTGAATCTAATATCCATCGAGATTTTATTTTACTAATTTTAAAATTTGTCATGTTCAACAACTTCTTTTTAAAAAAATAGTTTTTATAATAAGAAAAGAAATTTTAATTCTTAAAAATTAATATTAAAAAAGTAAACATGTAAATATTCTTTTAAAACCATGTCCCTCGAAAATAGACCTTGGGTTGAAAAATATAGACCTCGCACGCTAGATCAAGTAATTAACCAAGAAGGGATAATAAAAAGACTCAAGCAGTTTGTAAAAGATAAAGCAATGCCGCACTTGATATTTGCGGGTCCTGCTGGTACCGGAAAGACGACTTGTGCCTTAGCTATGGTTAGGGAAATCTATAAACATAAAGTTGCAAGAAATATAACTTATCTGGAACTAAATGCTAGCGATGCTAGGGGTATTGATGTAATAAGAACATACGTGAAAGATTTTGCTAAATCTAAACCTCCAATTGACATACCTTTTAAAATCTTAATCTTGGATGAAGCGGATAACATGACAGCACCAGCTCAACAAGCATTAAGGCGAACAATGGAAAAATACACTAAGAATTGCAGAATGATACTTATTTGCAATTATTCAAACAAAATAATTCCTCCAATTCAATCAAGGTGCGTTGTATTTAGATTTTCATCCTTAAAACCTGAAGACATAAAAAAAAGAATACAATTCATTGCAGAGCAAGAGAATATAGAAGTCACTGAGAAAGGTTTGGATGCTTTAGTGAAAGTTTCTAGAGGGGATTGTCGTAGAGCAATAAATTACTTGCAATCTTGCGGGACTATTAACCAAAAAGTTGATGAAGACATGGTATTTAAAGTTGCTGGAGAAGTACCTCCAGAAAAGATGAGCAAGATTCTAAAAGCTGCTTTAAATGGTGAATTAACTCAAGCAATTAATGCTTTAGAAATGATAATGAATGAATATGGTCTTTCAGGAATCAATATCATAAAAAATATTCATCGAGAAATGTATGATCTTGATATTCCCGAATTGACAAAAGTAGAATTATCAAAATTATTAGCAGAATTTGAATATCGCCTGAGTCAAGGTGGGACTGAAGAGGTTCAATTAAAAGCACTTTTAGCAAAAATCGTCATGTTGCAAGGATCTGAATAAATTTAATTTTAGTGCAGATTTCCTCTCTTTTTCTTGAAAATAGTCAAACATTCGTGTTTTAGATCTTTGATCAATTATGAATTCAATATTTTTATTATACTTAATATCCCATAAAATCAAGCCTCTTGGATCTGCTGGCTCGTAGGATTTGAATTGGTTCGAATCGAATAGTTCTAAAAAATTATTAAGAGTCATCCTTTGAGCACCAACATCCAAGATCTTAGCAACCATCCTCCTAACTTGTTGTCTTAAAAAAGCTCTACTCTTGAAGTCAATAATTATAAAATCCTTTTTTTTTTTAAGAGTAATATTGTTTAATGTCCTGATTGGATTTACATGTTCTTTAGTTCTTTTGGCGAAATTAGAAAAATCATGTTCGCCTTCAAGGAGTTTACACGCTTTCTTCATTAACTTAAGATTTGGTTTTTTATGGTACTTCGATTGCAAATAAGGCAAATATATAATGTATTTGTATTGTCTTTGAATAGCATTGCGCCTTGCTGAAAAATCATTAGAGACTTTTGCAAGTGCCCATAATCCAATATCTTTAGGTAAAGCGCTATTAATTTCCATTAATATTGGTTTTTTTTCAGTCATGAGGGAAAAGGCATTACACCTTGCTGAGACGAGCTTATCGGTTCTACTTGCCACTTCAAATTGAGAATTTTTTATGTCATCAATATATCCTTTCTTTTTAAGGACCTCAATTAATAAGCTTTCAATTGTAGGTTCCTTAACTTGTCTTTGAGAACCATGATACTTATCCGAACCAATGTAATAGAATTTTATTAAATATTTCATTTTAATCAAGAAATTTTTTTCAAATTTATTTAAAAGTGATTATTCCTAATTCAACAACTTTCTATAGATATCAAGTCATTTTGGGTATCAAAGAAAAATCTTTTAATGCTTAGCAAATTTTTATATTGCAAGTGCAATTTAGAATTTAATAAATATTTTAGCAATATAAACTTAAAGGAAAGATACTCATGAAAAAATTCGTAGAATCTTTGCGAAACCTTCTTGATCGTATCAGGGCAAGCATCACGGTAAAAAAACAGAATGTCCTTTTCTTTATCGGATTAACTCTAATAGTAATTATGGCAATAGTAATAAGGACTTCACCATTGATTATTGATAATTTCATGATTAAAGCCTTTGACCCTTGGATTCAATATTATAATGCTAATTATCTTTCTCAACATACCTTATATGAATATTTTAATTGGAGAGATTTTAAAAGCTGGTTTCCAGAAGGGTTTTATAGAGGTAGCTTAAGACCCGGTTTAACCTTTACAGTAGTGATTATTTATAAGATCCTTAATGGATTAGGCATTCCTGTATCATTATACGATATTTGTTATTTCTTTCCAGCTTTCATGGGAGGATTAACCGTTTTAGCTTCTTATTTGTTAGGTAAGGAAGTATTAGATAAAAAATGTGGAATTTTATTTGCCTTTTTCATGGCATTTAATCCAGGTTTTATGCAAAGAACAGTGGCTGGATTTTTTGACAACGAGACAATTGGTGTATTTTCAACGCTAATGACTTTTTTCTTTTTCATTAAAGCAGTCCGTACCGGAAAGTTAACTCATGCCATTCTTGGTGGCGTTTTCTTGGGATATTTATCATTGAGTTGGGGTGGTTATAATTTCATTTTCTATTTATTGCCTATTATCTGCTTGATCATAATATTGATTAAAAAATATACTCCAAGTGTTCTAATTGCTTATACTGGAGTTGTAGGAGTTGGGCTTCTAATTTTTTCTTTATATGTAAATTTTAATTTTAACGATTTTTTCACAAGTTTAGACATTGGAGGCATTTTCTTCTTCACAATTCCATTAATAATCTTTCACTTGATTTATACTAAAAGAGAAGATAATCCAAAATTATATAATATGATCATATCTATTTTAAAATGGTCCATAATCCCTGGAGCGGTTGTTATTGCAGTATTGCTTTGGGTAAATCCAGATTTAATCCCCTTGGGAATTGGAAATCGTTTGCTAAGCATTTTAAGCCCCTTAATTAGAAATCAATTGCATCTGGTGGCATCTGTCGCTGAACATTCTCCAAGTGCATGGAGCGTTTTCTACTACAACACGTTAATACCATTAATGCTATTACCTTTAGGAATTTTCTTCGCTTTTAAGCGTTCCAATCCTGCTGATATCTTTCTTATCTTATTCCTACTAACTATATTTTACTTCACGAGTAGCATGGTCCGTATCATTCTTTTATTTGCTCCAGCAGCTTCTTTAGCGGGTGCTTATGGTTTATCACATGTACTTAAGATTTTTGGGAGCTTTTTTGGCGAAAGAAAATTCATAGTTAAAAAAAGAAAGAAGCAATTAAAAACTACTGTCGGTAGGTTCGAGATTGGATTAGTATTTTTTATTGTTGGCATCATGTGTTTTGCTCAAGTCTCTCATGCTTCTACAGTCGCCTCAAATGAATTAGTTTATAGTCAAATTACTCCTGGAGGACAATTTTATGACTGGGAAGAATCTTTAACGTGGATGAAAACTAATTTCTCACCTGGTACTGTCGTTGTGAGCTGGTGGGATTATGGGTATTGGATAACCGCCATTGGAAATGTAACAAGCGTGAATGATAATGCAACGGTGAATTCTACAAGGATAGGTCTCACAGGAATGGCATTTATGCAGACAAATGAAATATATAGTGCAAAGATATTCAAGAGACTAAAAGCAGATTATGTACTAGTCTATTTTGGATATCTTTATTCAGGTTTAGGTGGAGATGAGGGAAAGTGGCAATGGATGTTAAGAATTTGTAACGATCATTACGAGAGATACAAGAAAATGGGCTTGGAAGAAGATAATTGGGCAGAAAATACTGTATTTAATGAAGCAGAGTATTATAATAGTTCATCGCAGACTCCCGAACCAAAATGGTTTCAAACTCAACTTGTAAGATTAATGTTCTATGGTCTTCCGACTACGCCGGTACCACAAGTTAAAACTTTTACTGATTATTATCGGAATCAAATCAACACGCGTACTATCGATGATGGTAGAAAATGGGTGGATTTCATTCCCGAAAATGGAAAATACGACTTTAAAGTATTTAGATCAACGTTTAATTCCACTAATGGACTGGTTAAGATATACAAGTTAGATTATACCGCTTTAGAATCATCATTTAAAATAATAAACCCTAAAGTTTATGATGATGGGCATGCCACGTTTGATTTAAAAAACACAGGAACTAAAAACTTGACAATAACTGGCGTAAAACTCAATGGACAATCATTTAATTATGCTTTAGGAACCCATAATGGAACAAATAAGATAAAACCTAACGAAAATACGGTAATTTGGGTGAATACAAAAATCGGTGGGAGTCCAGCTTTTAAGGAAAATGATGTCGTTAACATTACCGTTGAAGCCAAATCCATAGCTTTAGATGGAAAAGATTATACATTCTCAAATTATTCTGGCAACGTGTTTGTTAAGAAAGCAATTAAGGGACAGATAAAAATCAATGCTAAAAATACCAAGGTAGTCCAATTAAGTGATTCAATCTCAGAAATCTATCTAGAAGTTGAAAATGTGGGAGATACAGTTGAATTCATCAATCTATTTTACTTGAATAATGAATCTAATCCTCTTACAACAATTAATTTCATTAATGGTTCCGCCATTTTAAAACCCGGTGAAAAGGCATTAATATTGGCCCCAGAACTAACAGGAGCGTTTTATCCCATTAAAACTAGCAATGTTGTAGGTGTTAAAACTATGAGCGGAATTAAAGCTGAAATCAAGCTAACTTCCAGTTATGATGATTATGGAATTTCAATAATGGATAGAGATAGATTGGTGTCCCCCGAAGAAGCCATAATCTTGTCAAACAATTTATACGAAACCATTCCATTTAATCTTGGCTCTACTCACGCTTATATTTATAGCAATGGAACAACTTGGCTTGATCTTCAAGTTAAAAATACGGGCAATATAATTACAGGTATTGAATCTATCTATATAGGAGATGCGAGTAATTGGTATTCCGTGATATTTCCACCCACAATAGTGAATCCCGGACAAACCAAACAACTCCACATTAGAGCTTCAGATTACATGACAATTCATAAAAATGATAAAATTGGCATTTTGGTAACAACCAATTTTGATGGTAGTACGAAAGCTTCCGACATAGGTTATATACACGTGATAGAAAAGGGTCTAAGCATCAAAATTTTAGATAATGTGGGAGGAAAAATTGCGTCATTCATTACCGCTAATGAAACTGGTAACCTATTAATCAAGAATACTGGAGATAAAACTATTTCCTTAAATAATGTGATTTTAAATAACTCAATCACTTTAAATGTTGAAAATGATACTCGATTCATTGTTGGCGATAAAATTCTCAGTCCACAAGAATGTGCTTTAATTTCCTTTAATATAAATGGATTAAAAATTAATGAATCTAATTTAGTTAATGTGAATGTTACAACAAATACGACAGCATCCGCCACGCATCAATTCACTGCAATTGTAAATTCTACATTATATAATATTGACATTGATGATCCCCAAACAACCGCGAGAGATTCACAAAACTTGGTAATAACAATAAATAATCTAGGTTTGAAAAATGTTACAGTGGATTCTGTTTATGTAAATAATACCTTCATAGGATTATCTCATTTTACGGAAAATATTTATACAATCATTCCAACTGGTTTTATTCAATTAACAATTTCGATGAATGACTTGGAATCCTTAATCGGAACTGTAAATGTCGGAGATAAATTAAGAATCTTGGTCATTACAAGGGAAGGCGCTCAAGATTTACATGAAGAAACAGTTATCTCCTAAATAATTATTTTTAAATAATGATAGAGTAAAAAAAATAAGTTAGAATTCATTATTTTTCACAAGTTTATTATTTTTGTTAATTCTTGAATCCTAACTAATAAATTTTTTAATCTTGATGAGGTCTTTTTTATGACCATGAGCATTGCTTTTCGAATACATTCTAGTTATTCCCCAACGGGAGATCAGCCCGAAGCCATTAAAATTTTAGCTGAAAACATAAAAAAAGGAAAACGATTTCAAACATTATTGGGAGCAACCGGAACTGGTAAAAGTTTTACGATTGCAAACGTAATTAAAGAAGTTCAAAAGCCCACCCTCGTAATGGCCCCTAATAAAACGTTATGTGCTCAACTTTATGCTGAATTTAAAAATTTCTTTCCAGATAATGCTGTACATTATTTCGTTTCATATTATGATTACTATCAGCCAGAAGCATATTTACCGACCACGGGGATGTATATTGAAAAAGATTTTAGTGTTAATGAAGAAATAGAAAAATTACGATTAGCAGCAACCCATGCCATTAAAACTCGAAACGATGTCATCATTGTTGCTACAGTTTCTTGCTTGTATGGAATTGGAAATCCTGAAGTTTGGTCTGCAGCATCTTTAAATTTAGAAGTAGGTCAAGAAATTAATAGATCAGAGATAATTAAAAGCCTCATTAGAATGAATTATGAAAGAAAAAGCGTGGAATTCAAGCGAGGGATAGTGAGAGTTAAAGGTGACATCATCGATATATATCCTGCTTATTTAGATACAGCCATAAGAATCTCATTATTTGGAGAAGAAGTAGAAAAAATTCAAGAGATCCATCCCATTACGAATCAACCCTTAAAAGAAATGTCAAATTGTCGCATCTTTCCTGCTACTCATTTCATAATCCCAGAAGAAAATAAAATTAAAGCCTTAGAATCAATTGAAAAAGAACTTGAAGAACAGGTTGCTAAATTCTTAAAAGAAGGAAAATACGCAGAAGCTCAAAGATTGGAACAAAGAGTCAAATTCGATTTGGAAATGATGAGAGAATTTGGATACTGCAAGGGTATTGAAAATTATTCAAGGCACTTGGATGGTCGACCACCTGGAAGCCCTCCAATGTGTTTAATTGATTATTTTCCTGAAGATTTCTTGATGGTTGTTGATGAGTCTCACATAACAATCCCACAGATACACGGAATGATTGCCGGTGATAGATCGCGCAAGAAAAACCTGGTTGAATATGGTTGGAGATTGCCAAGTGCTTTCGATAATAGGCCACTTACATTTGAAGAATGGGAAAGCAAGATAAAATACGTGATATTCATGAGTGCTACGCCAGGAGATTATGAATTAAAGAAGAGTGGTGGCATATCTGCCGAACAAATCATCCGTCCAACTGGATTGGTTGATCCAAAAGTAGAAATTAGACCAGTTAAGAATCAAATTGATGATTTATTGGGTGAAATTCATAAAGTTATAAAGAATAATGGTAGAGTTTTGGTAACAACTTTAACAAAAAGGATGGCAGAAGATATTGCGGAATACTATACAGAATTAGGCATTAAAATTGCCTATTTACATAGTGAAGTAGATACTGTTGAGAGATTTGAGATCTTGCGACAGTTAAGAGATGGTACTCATGATGTCCTCGTAGGAATCAATTTGTTAAGAGAAGGGCTTGATTTACCCGAAGTACAATTAGTAGCCATATTAGATGCTGATAAATTAGGGTTCTTAAGAGACACGCGATCCTTGATCCAAACAATAGGTAGGGCTTCTAGAAATGTTAATGGGCGAGCCATTCTTTATGCTGATAAAATAACTCCAGCTATAAAAGCTGCTGTTGATGAAACAAACCGTAGGAGAAAGAAGCAGATTGAATATAATAAGAGGCATGGGATTACACCCCAAACCATTCATAAGAACATTTTGGAATCACTTTCTGAAGAAAAAGAAATTAAAGAAAAAGAAGTGAAGAAATTAAAGAAAACAATAGAGGAAAAATTAATGGAATTAGAGAAAGAAGGCGATTTGGATGTTATAATCCAATATTTGGAAAATAAAATGTTTCTTGCTGCTAAAGAATTAAGATTTGAGGATGCAGCATTTTTGAGGGATAAGATAAAAGAGATAAAGCAAAGTTATGGAATAAAAACTCAACACTATAAATAAACTTCTAGCTCTTTTTAAATTGGTAATCCAACTAACTCTCTTTTCTATTTAGCGTATTTTCTATTGTTTAAAGTTGTGTTCGTCGGATATATTCTTCGGTAATTAAACCTAAAAATGTTTTTAAATCATCTTCAAAATAGGTAAAGTCATTCGATTTAAAACTTTTAAAAAATGATAAGATATGGATGACACCAGCAAGTTCTTTATCGCATGTATGTCCAAATCTCGGAGCTCTACACTCATGACATATAGTTAAAGCAAAATCTTGTAATGTTTTTCTACATAGCTTTTTACCTTGTAAAAATTCGGCCCCTTTAATGGTTGATCCACATGGAGAAGATCGCTTAACCTTTATACTCATAATTTCCAAATCATTACTCAATTCAATTGTAAATTTTGGTTCTCCAAAATATTCTGCAAATCTATCAATTTCCTCAATATTGGTATTATTTTTTAAAGAACACATGGTACGGGGGCCAAGTACTTTTTGATTAATACTCTGAGCTTGCTTCAATAAACCCCATCCAGGTGTTACGCCTAAAATTAATGGTTTTTGTAGCGCTGCAATTTCTAATATTACATCTGGATGTCGAACATATGAAATATAAAGATCACATGGAGGAATATCCAAATTCAAATCATCATCTAATATTATTGTACTCGGAATTTCAGGGATTAATATCCATTCTGTAGTAAAGAATTTTTTTATGTTATTGAATGCCCGATCACCATATTTTCCATCTGTTATTAATCCCACTTTTAAATTTCTCTTTCTTATTGCCATATTTTTAATCTTTGCTATTATTTTAATAAAAAATAATAAAAAAAAATTATAATTCTCCTAAGAATATGCCATA
>CAZIEC010000048.1:0-16064 GCA_964538145.1 uncultured archaeon | reverse complement strand
TTATAAAAATTAAATAAATTATAATTTTCTCAGGAATATCCCCAATAAAATTTCTGAAAGAATTGAAAATAGAAAAAAAATCCGAAATAGAGTCCTACACTTTCTGTTTTAAGAGTCGACTGTTTGGTACCGTTGATACCACGTCATAAAGTTGTCCCCTAATAAAAAATAAAGCTGTTGATCTTGTCATTCCTTTCAATAATAGAGATTTTGTCAGAACAATTTTAACTTAAGAAGGAGTATATAGTGGGCCTTCAACTAATGCATTTATAAAAATTCTGGTGTACCCTATTAAAAATGGTTCTATAAGCTCATCCAGGATATAATCTGCAATATAACTCACTATAGCTAACCCCATCAATAGATAAGGTAAAACTGCCTTGACCATCATCCAAGCATAATTATATGATTGTAAAGTTCTTTCATAAATGTTATTATCAGTAAGAGCTTGCTGGATTTTTCCTATTTTTATTCTTTCATATTTTTTTTCTATTTCTCTTGCTGTTTTTGTTTTAGTATAAATAATTCCATATATAATAGCCACAATAAAGGAAAAAATACATCTAAGAAATATAAAATCCCATCTAATATAATCCCCTATAAATCATTATGTTAGGAAATTTGCGATAGAAGCCATCAGTAAAAATATCATCGCAACACCAGCTCCAGCTCCAGACATTAAAATCCCAGTATAAACAGGCATGATAGCGCAGCTACAAGTAATAAAAACGAGAGCTAAAACGCCACAATGAAATAATTAAGATATTTCCCTGGTCCAAGGTACATGAGAATTGTATTTTGAGGAATAAATTCTTGAATGATGCCAGAAAGTAAAAAAGCAAAAGTTGAGCTAATTCCAGCATACTTGAAATAATCAACGATGTACATTACCGGAATCAGATACCATAGATAAATAGAATAATCCACGGCTTCACCGGGAACAAGAGTTACAAATAACTGAACTTTTCCCCAAATCAACAATATCGTTATTATTAATATAAAACATGTCCCTATTATTGTTCGTAAGAATAAGATTGATTTTTTATGTTTTTCCACTTATTCAATCTTTTTTTATAACTAATCTTTCAAATGCATTTTTAATCTTCTTAATTGTAGGGACATGTCCTTGAGAAATTAATATATCATTTATTATCACAGCAGGACCTTGAAGTATTCCATATTTTTCTACTATTTCTTTAGAACTAATGTCCTTATGAGAATAATCAATTTTTTCCTTATATTCTGGAAATTCCTTTAACATTAATTCTAGATTTTTTCGTGTCTTTTTGCATTTAGCACATGGATTTTCAGGTCCTAATGTTATTATTGTAATTTTTTCCATGCTAATCTTTTAAGTTTTTAATTAAATCTTCTTAATATTTTTAAAAATTTGTTGAGTTTAGGAATTAAAAACAATTTTTAAAATTATGCATACATGTATATAAGCGCATATTTGAAAATATTTATAAGAATGAGAGATTTATAAAAATTTTTCACATATTAATAATTTTATTTAAAAATTTTAAAAAATAGAGATAAAAAAATTAATCAGTTTTTATTTTCTAAATTGGTAGATGTAACCATGTAAAAACACCAATCATTTTTAATCCCATGTATATCATTATAACAATAAAGATCCATTTCAAAGCCTTAGCATTAACTTTATGTGCAATTAATGCACCAACTTGAGCCATTATAATACTTGTAGAAGCTAATAAAATCCATTGTAAGAGATTAACATATCCAATGGAGAAAGGCGGTAATCCTGCTTGTCCAAGACCCAATATCATGTATCCAATTGCTCCTCCAATTGAAGTGAATATCATCATTGCAGTTGAACTTCCTACTGCCTCTTTCATATGAAATTTCAAGATAATTACCATTATTGGGACGATTAATACACCGCCTCCAATTCCAATTAAACCCGTTATGAAACCGATGACAATTGCCCAAAAAACATATGACCATGTATTTTGAGAAATTTCTCCTTCAATTCTTATTGGTTTTGCAGTTATCATTCTTAATGAACCTAAAAGAATTGCTGATCCAAAAATAATTGTCAATATATTTCCTGGTAAGATTGATGCAGTTAACGAACCGCCAAATCCCGAAATCGCACCTATGATGCCTAAAATTAATGCTTCTCGCCAGTAAACTGCTCCCTTTTTATGATGTTTATAAGCCCCGCTTATAGCCGTAGGAAAGACAACCAGTAGGTTTGTGCCGAAAGCAACTCTTATTGCGATGGTTGGATTGATTCCCATTGATAATAAAACCCAATATTGCACAGGAACCATAATAAAGCATCCACCAACTCCGAGCATTCCAGAAACAGTTCCAACTAAAATTCCTGTTATTATTAAAATGATTATGAAAATAATTTCCATTTTATTTTCATCTCTTTAAAAATTAAATTACTAAAGAAACTTAAGGTTTAGAATTTGTAATCAGATTTAAATATTTTCCATACAATCTGTAAGCTTTTAAAAATGTATTTGTAAGTTAATATGAAATTCAAATTTATTTTTGAAAAATGAGAAAAAGATTATCATAAATTTAATTATTGATTGTATTATAAGTATTAACTCGGATACATGTGTTTTACTATGAATTTGATCTGATAATTAATAACTCAACACTACAATTTTGTTTGATGATGATTAATTTATCTACTTGTAATTAGCCATAAATCCCTTTCTTTTATTCTAAGAGCGAAAAGAATAAAATTTCAGTTTTCAAATATAAACATAGTTGACTTATTAAAAAAAATTTTTTAATAATTTTCAAAATGAAATTAAAGAATTAAAAAATTATTTTACTATTTCTTTTCGAATTAATAAGATTTTCTCTTTTAGCTTTAATAAGAGATGTGATATAACCTTATTAATCTCTTCTTCTTTAATATTTGTTAATTTTGGCATATTTTTAAAAGCTTCAAGATCGCTGAGATTCATTTTTGGCTTAGGGATGATATCTTGAACATTAATAATTAAATCAATATTTACACCTAATTTCTTAAAAATTATGCTAGCACATGAAGTCCTACAACCATTTATAACAATTACAAAACTATTATTCAAATGACTCTTAGAAATTTCAAATAACCTTTCTTTGTTTAATAAGTAATTTTTAAAGAAAATTGTTGAACAAAACACTGAACTTATCTCAGAAATAGGACTGTCTTCCATCAATTTAATCGCTGCTTTATGGGCAATCTCGCCATGATATTCAGAACCTGAACAAGGAATTAAGATGATGTTTAAATCAAGATTTGAAAAATCAAATGACATTTTATATCAACCCTTTTTCTTTTAATATTTCTGGCAATTTTTGTTTTAAAGCAAAAGAAGTCGTAAAAATTTTACTACCATCAACCACGATGCTATTTCCCCGGAGATTTAATTTTCTTGCCTCTTCGGAATCTAAATTTTTCGTTTCAAATTTAATGTAATCCTTGTATTTCATTAACACATTAAACACGAGATTCATGAATCTTTCCCACTGACAAGCACATACATTTAATGGAACGTATATATCAATCTTTACTTTATCTTTTTTTGCTATCTCTTTACTAACATTCGTCATTTTTCAAACACCCATTATAAGATATATATTATTTTTTAGATCCATAACTTTAACAATTTAAATTGTATCTCTTTCTTTTGAGATTTCTGATATTTGTTGTTCCAGATTTTAAGGCATATCGAAAATCTTTCCATTATAAATGAACACATATTTAAATGATAAGTTTAATTTTTTAATCTTTTTTATTTCCCTGAACTCAAAATGGTGCTTCATAATGTTATTTGTTCTTGAAGTTTTACTATTTGTTTATATTTTTTATTTCTCTTAATCATTTGATCTAACGTGGCGAATATCTCAAATAAATGTGGATCCTTGATTCGATACAATTTTTTTTGGCCTACTTTATTACTAATTATTAAATCAGCATCTTCAAGCGATTTTAGATGTCTAGAAATCGTTGATTGTGTTTGATCAAACATTTCATCAAATTCACATCCACATAGTTCTTTTCCGTCCTTTAAACTCTCAAGTATTTTTATTCTAGTCGGATCTGATAATGCCTTTAATATCCTTACTTTTAAATCTAATAAATTCATTTTAGATGCATTTATGTATATATATGCATTAATGAAAGAATTACTTAATTTAAATTTTATTCGAAAGTTTAATAATTAGAAATATGATATTTTTAAATTTAATTAAAAAGTTTCAATGTTTTTGGATATCTTTTATTTTTCTAAGTTTTTAATTTAAGAAATAAAGAATAATGTTAATTTGTTATTAATACTCTTGTAATAAATTATAAAGGAAATTAGAGATGCCTTAATTCAAATAATTTAATAATTTAGAGAATTTTTTAAAGAAGGTTTAGAAAATGGCAATTGCGTTATGTACCGAAAAAAGAGAAGTTTATCCTCATTTTTGTCTCACCTATGAACCTTTATTTGAAACTATTGAAAACAATAAAATAGTAGAAAAAAAAAGTAGTCAAAAATCGTGAACATTCTCTTAGTCCCATTCTAAACTTTACATAAGAATAAAGTGGTTAAATTTATGATATTTTGTAATGTTGAGTTTATATTTCTCTAGATGAGAACAGAAACTCTTTCATTCATTAATATATCTATTCTTAATCAATAAAAATAAAATTGATTTTAGGTATGCAAGGTGATATTTCTCAAATTATTCAATCAATTTAGAGTTGTACTCTTAAAGATATCAAAATCACTATTAGTAGATAAAAAAAATTTGATTTTACTTTTTAAGTAATTCATGTAACTCAATTAATCTATACGCGAGTTTTTTAGAAGCTTCAATTGATTCAGAATCTTTTATTATTTCATTTTCATTAAAAGCAATCCCATTTACACCTCTATTTGCCACAATCATTTCGTGCTTTAAGTAAAATGAATTGATGGCAGTAATAGCACTTTCAGATCCATATCTTCTACCAACAACAATAGTTCCACCAATTTTATTTTTCAGTTTACCTCTAATTGCCCAAGTTCGGTCCATAAAAATTTTTAATTGAGCAGTGACATTATTAAAAAAGACGGGACTACCAATGACCATCCCATCACTTTCCAATAGTTCTGGAATTAAAATTTTGCTCATATCGTCATTTATAACACATTTAAATTTTTCTATACAAATTCTACAGGAATGGCAAGGTTTCATATCATAATTAGTTAATTTGATAAATTTTCCTCCAGTAATAGAGAGAACAAGGTTTAGAAGGTAATCTGTATTACTATTTTTTCGTGGACTTCCAGAAATATAAAGAAATTTCATTCTAATCATCCTAATTTAAGTTTATAAAAAATGCGGAATTTTTTTCTTTTTTTATGCTTGTAAATAGATTGTTAAATTCTTTTTTATTTTTCATATTCAAATTTATTTAATAATTTATATAAATATCTGATTAAAATCGTACAAATAATCTTAATATTGAACCAATTCCAAATACCGTTGATACTGCTGATCCAAAGAAAATTTGTATTATTATAAAAGAACTAATTAATACAGAACTTATTTTTCCTGTTTTTTCATAAATTAAAGTATTTAATATCATAACTGTCAATGAAATTAAGAAAGTGGCAAATATTGCTGCTACTAAAAACAATTGAGATGTTAAAATCATTATTATTGCTTGATTAAAAATAATTAAAAGTATGATAATTATTGTTTTTGTTTTATATGATTTGAGGAAAGAAAATAATGGATAAATAACTTTTCTATAAAATATCTCAAACGAGAGATAAAATGGATAAATTGTAAATGTGAAAAGATAATAAATAGGATTGGAAGGAAAAAAAAATGCAAATGGATATGTAATTGAAAAAATCATATATAGTGCTAAAAAAATTCCAATAGACAAAAATGAATAAGCAAGCACATATTTCTCACACTGACAAATTAACTGATGTTTCAATTTATAATACATTTCCTCTTGTTTGAACCATATAATAATACGTTTAATGTTGAATATAAAATATAGAGCAATTATTATGCTCGGAGCAATAAAAAGACCAGAAAGTCCAAATAAAACTTCAAAAAGAAACCAAATGAAGATAAATGCAAAAGAGAATCCAAAAATTTTTATGATATAACAAGATTTCCTTTTTTTAATCTTTTTTATTGTCCTTTTTCCCCTTATTATATTATATTGTTTAATGTTTAAATCTTGTCTTTCCTTAAATATTAAAAAATATTTAGCTGAGAAAAAAATAATTGACAACGTGGTTAGAAATATTGCTGATAAACTTATTCCAATCAAGATATAGTTAATTAGATATGAAAAATGTATTGGTCCATTTATAGTAGTCGAATTAAAGAATTTCAGTTCATACCAATTTATTGTTTTTTCAAGAGCATAATCAGACAGTAGTGAATGTCCACCAAACAGTAAGGATTCATTTATTCTAATTAATTTACAACTAGTAAGATTCTTTATAACTAATGCATTTTGAGTAAAAGGTACCACTTCATCATGAATATGATGTATTATTAATAGATTCTTGGGATGAGTTTTATTTATTAAATGAATAGGCATGTAATCATAAAAAATGTGATCATTAGAAATATCAAGACGATTTAAATCAATCCATACCGGAGCCGACCAAGCAACTGTTACGCTAAATCTATCATCTAAAGCACCAGAAATTAAGGCTACCATTCCTCCTAATGAATGACCAAATAGACCGATTTGAGAAGAATTAATAAATCTATTAAAAACTGGCATTTTTTCGATCATATTTAATAAATTAGAACAATCCTCCGCTAACGCTGGGATCCCTGTTTTTGGATCAATATTAAGAAGATGACCACCACTCTCACCATGACCTTGATAATCTATAGTTGCTACAAAAAATCCTCTTTTTGTAAATTCTACAGGGATTCTAAGATCTAAATCTCTTTGACTTCCCAAGCCATGAGCACTTATAATTAATGGATGCTTTTTTTGAAAAGATAATTGCTTTACAGGATAATAAAGATTTGCATAAAGAATCGCATTTCCTGACTCAAATTGAATTCTTTCATACTTGTAATAACTTTGATTCCTATCGAAATATAAAAATGTTAAACTAATTGATAGAAAAATTAGGGAACCAATCAATAAGAAAATTCTATGTTTATCGTTTTTATTTAATTTTTTCATAAAGCAAAAAAGCTAAATTTTTTTATTAAAAAAACTCATCATCTAAGTAAAGTTTAAAATTGTATTATTTTTATATTTTTTTAGTAACAAAATGTTAGTTATTAAATGTAATTTAATTTGAATATTAAACTACAATTTTATCGATTAAATTAAAAAATAAAAGTATATTTATATATGATGTTACAATTTGAAACTTAATAATTGAACCCAATATTTTCTTATTATCAAAATTAAGTTGATTTCTTGAAGAATTTATAAAAATAGGCGTTTGAAAAATTGAGTAAAAAACTAAAATTAGATAAGATCAATCTAACAATTTTAAGTTCTTTAATTGAAGATGGTAAATTAAACTATTCTAAAGTTGGGCGAAAAGTTAATTTATCTCATGTATCCATTAAAAATCGTTTTGAGAATTTAGTTAAAAATCAAATAATCAAACCTACATTTTTATTAAACTTTTCCAAGCTAGATTTAAAATTAGGATTAATCTTACTCGAGATTGATTCTCAAAGTTTAGAAACTCTTGAAAAAACTTATGAAACGTGCCCAAGAGTAATCAATTATTTTAGAATCATTGGTCAATATAATTTTGTGGTAATTTTTTTTGCTGAAAATTTAAAAACTTTTGAGACCATTTTAAATTCTTGCATGATTTATAATTTAAAAGGAATTAAAAAATCAAATATTTTCATCTTTAGCGAAACAACCAATGATTTATATTTCCCTATAAATTTTAAACATTTTACACAATCATCTGAAAAAACTCCTTGTGGTTTGTGTTGTAAAGATTGTAAAGCTTTCATTAGTGATTCTTGTTATGGATGCCCAGGTTCTAAATACTATAATGGTCCATTAAAGATAAAAAAATAATTTAGCTTTCTTATTTTTCTTAATACAAGAAAAATATTAACAAATAGGACGCAAAATCCTATTGTCAACCTCTTACTAGCATTTTTTAAGAGGCTTCATTCAAATATTTATTCTTTAAAGTAATGAGCAAACATCTCATTGTTTTTTCCATACTTCTTTCGAATTATTGTTTTAAATTTTCCGATATCGAGTCTATTTCTTACTCGTTCTCATCAACAACCAGAATCTACTTGGAGATCAATGACACTATCAGGATAGAGAATAAAATTAATATCATCTCTAATGGGCATGAAACGTCTTAAGTTGCCATTCTCGTCAGGACCATATGCAAACAACCCGACATCATCATATATAGTATTATCTTCGGGATTCCAAAATAATTGCAAGTAATTATGAATGTATCCCTCATAAATCGGAAAAATAGACTGTTTAGGATTTTCCATATCAATCTTATCAATTGTAGCCAATGCTTCAATGATGGTCGCATTATCATTTAATTCCAAGTCAAATTCCTTGCCTTTTTCTAATCCACTAACTGGGATAGAAATCTTAATCTTTACTCTCTTAAATTTAAATCACCACCACGATTTATTTATGAATTCATTATTATAATAAATTATAATTTTGGATTTAAATAATTCGATTTAAAAGGAATTTATTCGATTTGAATGATGACCTTATTTTTATAATAATATGAAAAAATTTTATTTATTCAATGAGGTTTAGGATTAATAATGACATTTTTATGATAAAAAATTGAAATATTTCTTTAAAATTATATTTTCAATAAATTTTTTTCATTATTAAAATAATTATTAAATTTTTTTAGTTAATAAAATATTGAAATTCATCATCATTAACTCGTACTAAGCCTTTTTGGCATTGTTTTTTTATGGAAAAATAGATTTAGTAGAAAAAGGATAAAAATCCATCCCATTAAGATTAAAATGTCAATGAGAAAGGGAAAATAACTAGTCCCATATACACAATAGCGTGATAAATCTGTAAGAAATGTTATAGGTGAAATAAAAGATAATAGTATTGCGAAAAATGGTAAATTACCTAATGGAATGAAAATTCCACTAATAAAAACTAATGGAAATTTAATTAAGTTTATTAAAAGCATGATTTCGGAAGTCATATCTGCTGGTTTCGCCGCAACCAAGACTCCTAGAAGTGAGCCAAGAATAGCCATTAAAAATATACCAAAATACAATAAAATAATTGCCCAAATTGAACTGAAAGGTATCCAAAAAATTATGGTGAATGAAAGGGTTATGATGGATGTGATGATTAAGGAATATAATGTCGATGCAATTATTATCCCTAAAAGGATATTTTGAATGGATATAGGTGCAGATAAAAGCCTTTCCAATGATTTTTCTCTTGTTTCAATGGGTAAGACTACTGGGCTAATCGCAGTTGACGTGAAAAATGCGGTCATTGAAATAATGCCTACAAATACTTGATAAGGAGATATTTCTCTTCCTAACACCCATGAAAGAACCATGAAAAAAGGAAACATCAATCCAAAAATTAGGACGGGCCCCTTTTTTATATATAATTGTATGTTCTTTTTTGACAATGCCCATATCTTTACAAGACTTATCTTATTCATTTTTTAGTCACCTCTCCATTTAAATCTGATTTTACTAAGTTGATAAACACTTCTTCTAAAGATGTTTCTTTTAGTTTCATATCAAGCACTTCTAAATTTCTCTGGCGAACAAAATTATATAACCTATGAAGATCTTCTAAAACATCTTGAGTTGTAATCTTGAAAGAATCATCTTCTTGTATTTTAATATTTGTGAAATAATTTTGCATTTCATTCATTAAATCCTTTGAAATTTCACCTTCAATCTTGAATGATATTGTTAATGAAGGGTTAAAATCTTTCCGAAGGGTATCTGGATGTTCATCAGCAATGATTTTTCCTCGATTCATGATTAGAATGCGATCACATATAGTTTGGGCTTCGATCATATCATGTGTTGACATAAGGATCGTTTTATTTTCTCTTTTCAGTTTAAGGATTTGATCACGCAAAATTTTTACTGAAAATGGATCTAAACCGCTAGTTGGCTCATCTAAAATGAGAATTGGTGGATCATGAAGCAATGCCAAACATAAATTTAAGCGTTGTTTTAATCCTTTAGAAAGTGTTTTAGTTCTTGACTTTCTTTTTCCAGTTAATTCAAATCTCTTTAAAAGTTCTTCTGAACGGGCCTGAATTACCTCTTTTGATAGACCATATATTCGACCTGAAAATATTAAATTTTGTTCCACGGTATAATCTGAATAAGCATTGCTAACTTCTGGAACTATTCCAAACTTGGATTTACATTTAGTCAAGTTTTTGCTTAAATCTAAACCATATATTTCAACTTTAGCATTACCCTCTAATTTAAAAACGCCCGTTAACAGTCTTAATGTAGTAGTCTTTCCGGCACCATTAGGTCCTAAAATTCCCACGATTTCTCCTTCATGTATTTCAAATGAGATGTTATTTACAGCTATTATTTCGCCAAAAGATTTAGTTAAATTATTTGCATTAATTACTATTTTATTATTTTTAACTATTGTCAATTTCAATTTCCATTTTTTTAATTAAAAAATAAAAACTATTTTTATTATTAAAGAGATGGTTTTTTAAAAAGAATCATTTCTTTATATTATTTTTTTCTGAAATTAAATCTAAACCTAAAGATGCTAAAAACATTCGTCCAAAATGATTAACAAGTTTTTCAAGGTTAGTTGCAAATTTAGGATCTAATAATGGTGTGCATTCTGACAGCTTACTATCACCTTGAAAAACACTCACTGCAAATGAAGAGCATATTGGAAAACCACACTTCCCACAATTAAGTTTAGGTAAAAATTTATAAAGATCTGTCCAAGATTTCTTTTTTATATTTTCTATCTCCTTTTTACTAGGTTTTCCATGCTTTAAATAATATTCATATGCCTTATTTATTAAATCTTTTAAAATTTCTAAAAATTTATTAGCTTCATTAATATCAGGAGTATTAGTAACACTTACTTTTCCCGAGGGGTAAAGAGTAACATTTCTATCTAACATGCGTAATGTAATCGTATTTTCATTAATTATATAATTCGCTTTACCAGGAGGAGTTTGAATAAAAATAATAGGAATGACATCATCTAAACGATTATCTGCTAATGCTATAAAACGAATATATCCTGGAGTTGTTATACATGGTAATACTTCTTTTATTTCAAATTTCTGAATTAATAATTTCTTATTACTCATTATTATTTTAATAACTTAATTTAATTAAAAATAAATAACTCTATCTTTTTCGTTTTTACATTTCTCAGAAACATGCTCATCTATAATTATATGTTTATTTTAAATATGTAATCTTATTTAAGTTTTCTTTATACAAAATGTAATAAAAATGAGTAATAATTTTATTATATCTATTTGTTATAACTTAGTATTAAAAAATTTAAAAATAGATTAGAAGATCTAAAATCTTTATTTTTAAAAGGGAAAATTAAGAAATTTTTCAGAAATTCAACCTTAAAGTGATAGGATTCATTTATTGTCATAATTTAAAGATATATGGGTAGCGTGCCCATGATCAATCTTTCACTATCATTTCTTGAAAGATCTCATTTCATTATTAGATTATTTTCGTCTTAATGCAAAATAATGTTCGAATTTTTGATGACTTCTTCCATATTTTTTCATTATGATTTTCTTAAAAGTTCCAAAATCCAATCTTTCTTTCATGTTATCAGCTCATCAATCAGCATGGACGCTTATAACGATATTACTGTCGGGATATAAGTTAAAGTTGACATCAGAACTTAATGGCATGAACTCCTTGTTTGGACCATAAGCATCAATTCCACAATCTTCATAAATTTTATTCCTTTCAACATCCCAAATTAACTGAAGAAAAGAATAAATGGTCGACTTGTATATTGGAAAAATTGATTTTTCAGGGTTATTTATCATTTCTTTATCTAAAGCGCTAAGTACATCTATTATTGAAGCAGTATCTTCAACTTGTACTGAATAAGTGAGACCATTTATCAATTTTTTTTCTGGATCTGGAGCAAAAATCGTAATATTAATTGATTTCATCTTAATTGAATAGATTTTTGAAAATTTTTAAAAAAATGTGCAAGAATGGCATTCTTTTTTTAAAAAAGAAAATTAAAGAAAAAGACTAAATTTAAATTGTTCTTTAATGTTAGCCAATAAAATTCAATCCGTTGAAGATTTTTAGATTTAAAAAACAACATGGAGTGATTCTCAAATAATCAATTTTTTAAAAAAGGTTTTTCTTTAAAATTGACCACTTCTTCACCATTTTTTATAACTATATTTACTAAATTTGTCCCAAATTTATAAGTCAAGAAATTATGATTTGGAACATTAAAGATCACGAGATCTGCTTTTTTACCTACTTCTAAGCTTCCAATTTCATCTTGCTTTTGAATGGCACAAGCTGCATTAATAGTCGAGGCTACTAAAGCTTCTGCTGGTGTTAATTTCATGTTATAACAAGCTAATACCATGATTAATTGCATGGACTCGATCCAGCAATTAGGATTTAAATCAGTAGCAAGCGCTATCGGTACTTCTAATTCGACCATTTTTCTTGCGGGAGCATATTCTTTCAACATTAGGCAAAATGGCGTTCCAGGCAAGAGCGTGGCAATGACCCCTTTTTTTGCCATTTCTTTTAATCCATCTACATTAGATTTTAATAGATGCCCAGCTTGTATAGCATCAAGTTCTGCTGCCAATCGTGCACCTCCAGTATCAACAATTTCATCCACATGAATTTGAATTTTCATTCCATGTTTTCTTGAAGCTAATAAAATTCTTTTAGTTTGATCAATTGAAAAAATTCCCTTCTCACAAAATACATCTGAAAATTCCGCTAATTTTTCCTTAGCTATTAAAGGAATCATTTCATTTATTATCAAATCCACATATTTGTCTGCATTTTGTTCATATTCTGGGGGTATCGCATGAGCACCCAAAAAGGTTGGAATAATATCAATTGGATGAAGATCATTTAATTTATTAGTAGCTCTTAACATTTTAATCTCATCATTTACAGTTAATCCATAGCCAGATTTTATTTCTACAGTGGTAGTGCCATTGCTCAACATTGAATCTAAAATTATCATACCGTTAGACACTAACTTTTCGAGGGGTGCTTTTCTCGTGGCTCTCACTGTCTTTAGAATACCACCTCCTGCTTTTAAGATTTCCATGTAAGTCATTCCTTTAAGTTTCATCTCTAATTCATCTTCTCTTGAGCCGTCAAAGATCACATGCGTGTGAGGATCGACCAAACCTGGAGTCACCAGCTTGCCTTCAGCATTAATTACTCTTGGTATGTCCTTGATGTTAAATGTTCTCTTTAATTCTGGAGTTGTACCTACGAACATGATTTCATCCTTTTTGATGGCAACTGCTCCATCCTTAATCTCATCAAGCTTAGAAGCAAGCTTACCTTTTCGAGGAATTCCACTTTTGGAATTTAAAGTTACCAATTCGTTTGCGTTAAGAATTACCAAATCTGGCATGCTTTCGGGCATTTTCCTAAACCAACTTTTTTATAATTTTTAATAATTCTTTTGATCTTAAAATCTCTAAGCTTTTCTCCATTAGTTCAGAAAGTACCGTATCTTCAGACACGTGAGGAATTTTTTCACGAATGTGGGCATGAACGGCTTCTAAAATATAGCTGGATTTTAAAGGCCTTCTAAAATCCATTGCTTGAGCCGCACATAACATTTCAATCGCAAGGATTTTTTCAAGGTTTTCAACGATCTTTAATGCTTTCCTTGCGCTTATTGCCCCCATACTGACATGATCTTCTTGTCCTAATGATGTTGGAATGCTATCTGCGCTTGCTGGAAAACAAGCTGATTTATTCTCGCTAACTAAGGCTGCGGAACAGTATTGGGCTATCATAAACCCTGAATTTAAGCCCGTTTCTTTTATCAGATAAGTAGGTAATCCCCATTTACCCTCTAATAGTAAATAAATCCGCCTATCAGAAATGTTTCCCAATTCAGCAGCAGCTAGGCTTGCATAATCCAAGGGCAAGGCTAAGGGCTGTCCGTGAAAATTTCCACCACTAATGGCAACTTTATCATTAAAAATAATTGGATTATCTGTTACTGAATTAAGTTCCAGTTCTAAGACTTCTTTTAAATGTCTTAGTGCATTACGAGAAGCTCCATGCACTTGAGGAATGCAACGAATGGAATATGGATCTTGAACTCGCCCGCAATTTACATGCGATTTAACAAATTCAGAATCTTTTAAATAACGCCTAAAATTTTTAGCAACAATTTTAGCCCCATTAAATGGCCTTAATTCAATGATTCTTTCATTAAAGGGTTGAGGTGAACCTAAATAACCTTCAAGGGACATTGCTCCAATTAAATCTGCGTGTTCTAAACAGTTAAGAAATCTCTCATAAAAATTAATGGCATTAGCTAAAATAAATTGCGTGCCGTTAATCAATGCCAATCCTTCTTTAGCATGCAATTCAAGCGGTTTTAATCCATGTTTTTTTAAAATATCTAAAGAAGGAACATAGTTCTTTCCATCTTCTGTTAAATAGCCTAATCCTATTAAAGGCGAAAATAAATGCGCAAGTGGTGCTAGATCTCCCGAAGCGCCAACTGAACCTTGTTCTGGAACTTTAGGAATAATATTTTGCTTGACATGCCACATCAATCTTTCAATTGTTTCGATTGAAACTCCAGAAAAGCCCTTGCATAAAGCATGAATTTTGAGAATCATCATCAGCTTGGCAATTTTCCAATCAATTACATTCCCCATACCAGCGCTATGGCTCTTCAAGAGGTTCACTTGTAACTTGCTGGCATCTTTTCTAGATATTTTTGTCGTACATAATGACCCAAAACCCGTATTTATGCTATATACAAGTTTATCTCCATTTAAAATTTCTTGAACTGTTTGGAAATTTTTAATTATCTTATTTCTTGTATCTTCAGTAATAATGCCTTCTATTTGGTCTTCGGCTAATTTCAAGGAAAGCTCTATCGTTAACTTATCTTGCCCATACTTGAAAATATCACTCATCCTAATCCTCGATTATTAAGTTTTAAAATTTTATTTGGATTTGAAATATTCATCGATGACTGAATCGATTAATTCATCATCTGCTAAAAATGGTAACGTTATTTGGCCCTTTTCCTTATTGTTCTCATTCCATTCAAGTGCAACTCTTAATGCATTTTCATTTCTAGCCCAAGCTCTTCTTGAAACGCCACAATTTACGTCCCATTCAATAGCAGACTTTATTATGTTGTTGACTCGTTCAGAACCATCCAACACTAAGCCAAAGCCTCCATTTATGGCTTTTCCCGTTCCAACGCCTCCACCATTTGAAAGGACGCACATTGTCATGCCCCTTGCTATGTTTCCGGCCCAACATTGGTGCGCCATTTCTGACATGATATTACTACCGTCTCTTATATTAGAAGTTTCTCTAAATGGAGAATCCGTGCCGCCAGTATCATGGTGGTCTCTTCCCAACATTACTGGCCCTATTTCTCCTTTTCTCACCAGTTCATTGAACTTGAGAGCAATTTTAACACGTGTTTCCATATCAGCGTATAATATTCGAGCTTGAGAACCAACTACGAGATTATTTTTCTCTGCATTCTTAATCCAGTACCAATTATCCCTATCTTGAGGCCTTCGATTAGGATTAATGCAAGAAAGCGCCGCTTCATCGGTCTTAATTAGGTCTGAATGTTTTAAACTCAAACATACCCATCTAAAAGGTCCATATCCGTAATCAAAACATATTGGACCCATTATATCTTCAACATAAGAAGGAAATATGAAACCTTTTTTTGGATCACCATCAATTGCTATGTCTTTGGCACCAGCATCATACACTGCCTTCAAAAAGGAGTTACCATAATCCCAAAAATGCATGCCCCTTTTTGTCATTGTCTTTATTAACTCATATTG
>CAZIEC010000047.1:7062-16168 GCA_964538145.1 uncultured archaeon | reverse complement strand
AATTAAAAAAGGAATTAAAAAGAATGCATTCGAGGTGAATGTTCACCGCAACTTGGTCCTCCGAGTTGTGTCAATTTTCCTTCAAGATACAACTTTATATTTTCTTCGAGTGTTTTTCCAATGACTCCTTGATATAATCTAATCCCCATTTGAAGAAAACCAATATAAGGCCTTCCACCAATTCCTCCAACGATCATTTCTGATACGCGATTATTTTTCATATTCATCACTGGCTCCATGCAACTCGAATGACCATTATTGCGCAATGAAAATGCTAATTTATAAGAATTATTTTCATCAATTTCAATTCCAACAAAATAATTGCAATGACCAAAATGTTCTGATATAAGATCACTTAAATTTGGCCCATTAGAAGTAATTCCTATTATTTTTCTCATCAATATTCACTAATTTATTTTTTTTTTTTTTGATATTTATTCAAAATAATATAAAGATACAGAATTTTAAAATTTTAAGGTTTTATTAGGAAAATTATTTTTTATAAATATTTAAAATCATGATCATTTTCATCTTTATACAAAATATAATAATACAATTTAATTAAAAAAGAAAATCCCACAGTGAACATTTTTCTAAACAAAATAAAGATTTCTTTGGATTTAGAATGAAATTTTGAAATTTTGAATTATTAAAAAATATTAAATACCTCCATAAATTTAAGATTTAATTAGAATTATGACCTAAAGATAATAGAACGCAGCGGACGGGATTTGAACCCGTGAGCGCTTACGCGCACTGGCTTTACGTAAATCTTTCAATTGATTTACTCCAAGCCAGCGTCTTACTGGAATTTTTTAATTAAACGCTTACCAGGCTAGGCTACCGCTGCATTAATTCATATTTTTAAAATTACATTAAAATAAATAAAAATATTTGAAGTTTTTATTTAATGGGAATCTTAATGGTTTCTTTCATTTTTTTTTCTAATTTTGCTTTTTTTATCGCAGAAAGAACTTCTTCGTGTTTTGCGCCTTTTTTAATATCAATTTTATCTGGCAAAGGTTCAATGTGTTTATAGTTAACTCTTCTTCTTCTTACTTTCAAGCCGTCAATGAGAACATAATTTTTATCGATGATATCTACGACAACGCAATATTTTCCGGCTTCCCTTCCCATAGTTTTAACGCAAATTCTTCCAATATCGTATACGCTCATTTATAATTTGTCACCAAATTATTTTCATCCGTTTAAAATTACTGGCATTTAACCAGCAATAATAAACGATCTTTTGTAAGATTTAAAATTAAGGTAAAAATAAATTTTTTATGATTTTTGTTAGGAAGTAAAACTTATTTTTTTATTTTAGATAAAATTGTATTAACAACTTCTTCTATTGACATGTTTTGAGTATCAATAATCAAATCGTGTATTTTTAGAATAGCATTTTCATCATTTAAATTTATATTATATAATTCCATGAACCTTTTAAGCTCAGAATTTTCTCTAATTAGTGTCTCTTTTAATTTTTCTTCTTTAGATGTACCATCTCGTTCTGCCATGCGTTTTACTCTTATTTCAAGGGGGCATTTCAAATGTATCCTTAAATCTGCTACATCTTTTAATAAATGCCCTACCAATTGACTCTCTATAACTACATTTCCTTCTTGTGCAACTTGTATTATTTTTTCATCTAATTCTTTATCTATTTCTGGATGTTTTTCAACATATTTTGTAAATTCTTCAAGACTCATTCCTTTTTCTTCAGCAAGTTCACGAAAGGCTTCACCAGTAGAATAATATTTTAACCCTAATTTACTTGCTAAAATTTTAGCTACAGTAGATTTACCTGTTCCATGAGCTCCTGAAATTGAAATGATCATTTTTTTACAAGAAGTATTAAATAATTAATTGTTAAAATTAATTTAATTTAAGATTGTTAAATACTAAGAAGAATTTAAGTGTTTTTAATAAAAACTAAGTTATTGAGAACCCCATATTGACTCTTTAACTAAGGTTTGAAGACATTTTGCACAATACCTTCCACTTTCAGGTCTAGAAGCTTTCCGGGAACTTTTTTTAGTATTCTTCATCTTTGATGGTACTAATCTTGGAATGGCTTGTAAAGGTCTTTTGCATATTGAACAACGTGCTTTTTTTGGTCTTCTTCTTCGGTAGTGAGTCACATTCTTGTTTCCTGGCGTTCTTACTTTTACCCTTGCTAAAGATCGAGATCTTAAACCTGGTCTTGGCAAATAATATTACCTTTTTAAGTGTATCTTTTTTAATCTAATAATTAAGAAATATTGAGAAATAAAAGGATTTGAACTTAATTAATTTTATCATTTTAATGTAATGCTATAAGTCTAAATTAGCTTGGAACTCTTTATATAAAGAATATAATTCTTCAGCCACATCTTCTCGATATTTTTGGTTAATTTTTAATTCACGTTGGTTAAGAATTAGGTTTTCATGCATTTTATTTAATTTGTATTTTAATGCTGTCAATCCTGGAAATTTATCTAATTCAATCATTAGTTTGCTAAAAAGTTTCAAAATAAATTTCATATCTCTATCAACCCCTAGTTTCAATGCATCCATCATTGTAATGAAGGTAGAGGTTATTTCAAGAGTTAATTTGGGCAAATTAAAAAAGCGCCTTTTTACTTCTTGCTGGTTTCTATAGAATGGTTGGTAATTTTCATATGAAACATTAACTATCATTGCCTCATTTATGATATTTAAAACTTTATCGTACTCTTGTACGAGATTAATCTCTTTTAATAACTGAGATAAAATCATATTTTTTTCATGTAATAATGCATTAAATTCTAATAATCCTTTTAATGCTTTTCTAATTGATTTTTGAAAGAAGTCTTCTTTTATTGATCCTAATTGATATTTTTCGTATAGATTTTCAACTGTTTTAATAATTGCAAAAATTTCAGATTCTAGATCTTTTTGATTTAAATTAATATCATTAGGATTTTGAGTCATTTTAATATTTATAAATGATTACTTGAACTTATTTAATTTAAGAAAAAAATAACTTTATCCGAAAAGAGTTGGACGAAAGAAATACACGAAAATTGCTAGTAGAATGCCAATGAATAATGAGAAAATTAAAACTCTCGTTGTTGATGAATTAGATAATTCTCTAATAGCCAATGTAATAAGTATAGGTACCCAAATTGCTATTGTTAAAGCGTCTAATACGTGAAAAACTGCCCAAATAGGAGATGTGAACATTGGATTGAAAATATTTGGATCAAATCCATAAGTGATGTAGACTGTAGGAAATCCAACTAAGATTATAACAATTTCAATTAAATTTATTAAAATAAAAGGTGCAAATGCGCAAAATAACATTTTATATTTATATGCTTGTTGTTGTTGAAGTAAACCACCTTTATATATGCTGAATGGGCTCATTTCCGCTTCTTTCTGACTTTCTTTTTGTTTTTCGCCCCCAAATCTCATTTCTAGTTTTTCCGAGAAACCAACTGCGTAATTTGCTCCTTTTATAAATAACCAAATCATTATAAATCCAAATAAGAAATACAGAATTAAACCTACTAAGAAAAAGGCAAGAAATACAACAAACCTAAAATAAAAATCCAGTGTTGGATCTAAAAGCGTGAAATGTGAAGATAAAGCAAGACCAATTAATCCATATAATATAGCATTAAACAATATTATGTAATATCCAGGGGCTTTCTTTCTTTTATGATTTATGTCCCAAAAGGTTTGGTTTGGTTTAGTAAATAGCCAAAGAATTTTTAAGTACCATGGCGCTGGATTTATCCATTCTGCTTCAATACGCTTAAAAATAGAAAATTCTTCTATTCTTTCAAATTTGAGCCTTTTTCCGCAGAAAGTGCAAACATAACTATCAATGCTGTTTTCATTTCCACATCTGGGACATCTTTGAACTGTTTGAGTAGACATTCTTTTTTACTTTCCAAGCATGATTTTTTAATAATCATATAATATTTTAAGAATTTAAAAATTTCTTCATATTTAGATTTGAATTTTACGATCTTAATTCATTAGTAATAATTATAATCCCAATTTGTAAGATTTTTCATAGAACTTGAATAATATGATGATTTTGTTCTTTAATTAATTTATATTCTCTTTGCGTGAATTTCTTCATTAATTCAAGATTAGTTTTTGCGTGGTTTGTAAAACTTAGAACCTTAATTTTTGATGTATCTCTTGTGATTCCCATTAATGGAATCAATTGATCGCTCAAGTAATCATCAACTGGTATATTATTTTTTATATAACTAATTAACTTTTTAGCAGCCATTCTTCCAAGTTTCTCTGAGGAAATACCTTTTTCTCCTAATATGGTGCCGCTTGATATTATAGCTCCTTTATTAGAGGGAGCAAATAAATGTAAGCCAACACCTGGGCTTCTTGATTGTACCCATTTTATATTAATATTTATTGGATATGATAATTCATTTTCAATGGTATTGATAATCATTCTTTTTATACGATCTGGAATATTAGACTTAATGCTTTTTAATTGATTGGTAATGATGATAGATCCTTTTATTTCTTTTATTTCACCTATTTCTGTTAAATTAATAGGTTTAATTTCTCCTTTTGGAGGATATATGATGGCTGAAACGCGTGCACCTCCTTTAGGATAGAATCCATGCTTATAAATTTTTATCTCAATTTTATAGCCCGCTTTTTTAAAAATTTCATAAGTAACATCTTTTAGATAATTAAGGCTAGGAGCCCATTTTCCAAAAGTTCCTCCACCATTAAAGTTTATCCTAATTGGCTCGTTGCTTAAAACATTCATAAAAGCAATTTGAATTGGTTGCAATAAAAGTCCGATATTTGCAGCCGTTTCGACATTAATGTTAATATCCCTTACAATTGACTCCAATTTCGGATAAAATGTAATTTCAGTAGAACCTACTTGACATTTACTTAATTTGCTTCCAGTTAATTTTGCTAATGTTTTTAATCCTAACAAATGCTGAAGTCTTAACCCTGGATTGGGGCGATTAGCTCTAATATTTATTACTCTTATAGGGCGGTTAAATAATATTGAAAAGCCAGCACTTAATCTAAGTATTGAACCTCCACCTTCTCCAAAAGAACCATCAATTTCTAAGAGTTCTTTATTACTCATTATATTTTTCTTCCAAGTATAGCTTTTTAATTCTTTCTAATCCATTAAACTTTATAATCAAATTTCTTATTTCTTTTGGTACTAAAAGATGCCAATTCTTATCATTTTTAGCAATCAATTTACGGATTTTTGAACCATTATATCTCTTTTTAAAAATCTCAATTTTTTTGCCAATTAAAATGCCTTTTTGTTTAAATAATTGTCTTACCCAATCACTATTAGAATACAAAATATCAAAATCTCCTACGATTGAAATAACGTGATCAACCCATTTAGATGCGTTGAATATATCAGGGATCTCAAAAATCTCGTATCTAAAGGGAGATATGTTTCTTGATTTCATCATTGTCTCAATAAACTGCCGTCTTTCCTCACTCGTGAATGGATCTTCCCGTGTATTAGAGATTTGAGCACTTCCAATTCCTATTTTTATTTTTTTATGATATTTCAGAATATTTTTCAAGACATACCAATGTCCATAATGAAATGGTTGAAATCTACCTATAAATAATGCGATCTTACTATAATTACTTGAAGATCTCTTTTGAGATACTTTTAAGTCAAATAAATTATTAAGATCTGTCTTTAAAATTGTATTCCAAATATTTTTTGAATAAATTACAAAATTATCCTTTTTTAGAAGTGATAATAATTCTGATCTCGTATAAAAACGACTTTCTTTAACATTCAATTCTTCGGGATTAGGATTTAATTTCACATTCCTATTAACCAAACCAATAAAAATGTAAGCTATTTCTTTTACACCACTATCTCCTTCTTCCCTTAAATCATAGAAAATTGTTTTTACAAGATCTTTAGGCAAGATTCCAAATTCTTCATGCAATTCTCTTTTGGCATCGTTTTCTATTTCTTTTAAATTTAAATTAGGCTTGTATAAAACATGACCAGATGAAGAATCTGTAAAATATTCCGGTAAGTCTTCTTTATTTTTGCTCCTTTTTTGAATTAGGTATAAGAACTCATTTTTTGGATTAATTGAGATAATAAAAAACCTAGTTATGAGGTGAGGAATTCTTTTTTGATGGGCTGCATTCCGTTCCATTGGAAAAACATATTTTGAAATTTGACCCGCTTGCAAATATTTTACATGTTCTTCTTTAACACAGGCAATTATTTCTTTTTTCATCATTTTTATACCATTATTAAAATTTCATCACTCACTTTCAAATCAAATTCTTTCGCAGCGTTTCCTTGGTTAATAGAAATCTCTAAATATCCAGTAGAACCCTTTAAGAATAAAATTGAGTTTTTTGGAACAGCATTGAAATGAGAAAAAAATTGCCCTGTAATTATCTTATCTTTAACTTTAACCTTAATTTCTTGCCCTTCTCTTAACTTAATTTTTTTCTCAAGCATGATATTTTCCCTTGTTAATTTTATATTCGTTGTAATGTTCCCAAAATTATCTATATATTGTATAAATCCAGGAATTAAGGTCTCATCTTCGATAATTTTGCTTTTAATGGATGTTGTTATAATCTTTTCTTCTTCAAACGGCATGCCTAAATCATTTATTGGGAGTCCCATCGAAAGGTGTGCTGCTACAGGAGCCATAATGTCTCTTCCATGAAAAGTATTTGATACTGGTTTTCTAAAATAATTTTCGTTTTCAATCTTCACACAAGATTTTATTTTTTCTAAATTAAGGATATTAGTAAAAATGCCATTATTAGGCCCTATAAAAAAATAATTGGATTCAGTAACAATGGCTAAAATTTCTCTCTGGCTACCTACACCAGGATCTACAACAATTATGAAAATTGTTCCTTCAGGAAAATACTTATACGTAGCTTCTAATACATATGATGCCTCAACTACAGAAAAAGGCGTTATTTCATGTGAAATGTCAATAATCGTGATTGAAGGATTAATCTCTAAAATAACACCTTTCAAACTAGCTACGTAATGAGAACCTTTAGAACCAAAATCCGTGATTAATCCAATAACTGGATGTTTAATTTCGTCCATTTTAATGCCCAAAATTTGAGTATTACAAGAGTAAAAAGGAATAAAATCAAAAAAATCATGCTTTTTTATACTGTTTATCTATCTTGTAAAAATTTTCGAGTGCTTTGGATTTCAAGCGGTATTCCTCTTCTTTTTCAAAATCTAAAAGCTTCTTTGATAATTCACTAGCTTTTTTATATGACACGTAGGCAGAATGAAAATCTTCATTTTTTAGATAATTTCTAGCTTCTTGCGCGTGTTTATCTCTCTGTTTTAATAATTCTGGAATTCGTGCCGTGAAACTTGCCTTTTCTTTCAATGTTTCTGCAATGTCAAGGATGTATAACTCTTCAGCAATTTGAGAAGCTTTTGTGAACAGCTTTGTTGCTTTATCATAATCTTGTTCTTTTAATGCTTCTTCGCCGTCCTCGTAATATTCTGATATTTTTAAGTGCTCCTCATCTTCTACTTTTTTAAGCAATTCTTGCGCAATTCTTCTTTCTTTCTTTCCACCACTTAACATTATTTTTGTTATCCCAATAATTGTTTCTTTTAGTGCTTCGGGTTTTAATATGTCTGTTAAAGGTTCTAAATTTTCTAAATAAATGTCTTTAAGTGCTTGTTCAAATTTTTCTTTAGGCATTGTTAAAATACTTGGACCAAAAACTTCAATAGCTTCTGCACTCTCTTTTAAAGAAACTCTAAAACGATCTGCTTTTTCTTGTTCGTTTAATAATAAACCAATGATAATTCCTGAAGCTTTTCTGGCTAATTTTCCTTTAAATTTATAAAAGTACGAAAATATAATTGTTTCTTTGAATTGTAACAAATTATATTCATTTTTTTCGTGATCTAATGTTAATCTTAAGAATAAATCACTAGTTACTTTAAAATTTAAGTTTGAATCCTTAAAATAATATCCTAAAACTTTATAATCTGAATCCAATGGTAATATAATTACAAAACAGCCCTTAGGCATGTGAAATTTACTCCTTTTTATTTAATAATTTTATTAAAAATAGTTTAACATGTTTATTTTAAAGTTTGCTTTTGGAAACTGATAATCCGGTTAGTTTCTTCTCTAATGGATTGAATAATGTATAGCATTTGAGCGTAATACAAATTGTTAGAAACTGCTTTTGCTGCTTGCTTGATCGTGTCAATAGCTTTCTTTTCCTCTTCTAATATCGCTTCTACCGATTTATTTTCATATAATTCTTTAATCTTTTTATTGAAATCATCTGAAATCTCTTGCATTGTTTCATTTGTTTTCATCCTAAACTGTTTCAAAACTTCAACGATCAAGCGAATGTTTTCATTAACGGATATTATTTCTTCCGAAAATTTTTGCGACATCTCATGAATAGCAGCACTCATTTGATTGATTTGTTCTATCGTTGTATCTAAAGTAGATGTTATTTGATTTATTTTATTAATCATCTCATCAACTAATTCTTCAGTCATTTCATTTAACCTCCTTTTATTTTTAACATTAAGGGTTAGTTGTTGTTTCTTTTTTTAAATTTTTTACTGAACTAATTGCTTCTGAAAGCAATAAGTTTACAATATCTGGATTTAAAACCTCTTCAGATAATTTCTCGAATTTTTCTAAATTCTCAATTAAACTATTTAGAGCATCTAAGCCCAATCCTTCTTGTATCTTTTTAAATTCATTTTTAGTTGATTCCCCGATCTCTTTCAATACTTTCACGTGACCATCCTGCGTGATCTCTATTTCTTTTGAAAATTCTTCTAACTTTTCATTTAAATTCGTGATTTTTTGTTCAATATTCTTGTTAAGTCCGTCTAACGATGTTTTCAAACCTTGAATTGCCTGACCTAATTGAGCAATTCGCTTATAAATATTTTGTAGTAGGTCCGTGAGCATCTCTGCCATCAAGATCACCTTTTTTAATCTTAATGTTCTATAAATTATTTTTTTGTTTTAATTATTAATATAACAGACTTCTAAAATAAAAAAATTTTGATGTTTTTTAATGTACTTTTTCTTTCATGAAAATTTTT
>CAZIEC010000047.1:5667-6962 GCA_964538145.1 uncultured archaeon | reverse complement strand
AAATGAAATTGTTCAACCTCATCAACAATTTTAATAAAGTCATTTCCAGTCCACGCTCCAAAATGAGCAAGACATATTGAATTGAGTTCCTTTTTTAAAGATTTTAATCGATGAATTGTTTTTAGATATTCAGATTCGACGAAATCTGGTGGTACAAATTCTGGAATTGGCGTAAATGGGTCAAATTTATCTATAATCGCATCACCGACAAAAATATTTTTATTAGACTTATCTAAGATAGCAATAGAGTCTTGAGTATGCCCGAAAAAGTTCAATATTTGGAGTTTTAAGCCATCAAGATTAATGAAATCACCTTCATTTAGAGGTTTAACATCTTCAATTGGCGGTACACGATAACCATAATCCTCATTCATTATTTCGGGATTTTTAAGATTTTTCAAGGCTTCTTTTGATGCATATACTTCGATATCAGTTTCCTGGATTAATTTTTTAAGTTTTTCAACACCTTGAACGTGATCAAAATGAGAATGGGTTAAAATAATTTTGTGAATTGGATAGAGATTAAAATTTTTAAGTTTTTTAATAAATCTGCGAACCATCAATTCTGATGGTGTATCAATCATCAAGCGAGTATCATCATGCTCAATAATATATATTGCTAAATTATATTTCATTTTGAAAAGTTCTGCGTCAAGTAGGTAAGTATTTTCATTAAATTTTCCTTCCGAATTTATAAAGGTCATTTTTACCAAGTTTTTATATCTAAAATATTTTAATTTAGACTATTAAAACAATATTTTAAATTTAACTCATGTGTTTTTAAGATATTTTATAAATTTTGATGAAAAATGAGAAAATATTGATGATTTTATTACAGTAAAGATTTTAGATAAAATAAGGACTTAATTTAACGACTATTCATCAATATATTTAGAGATTAGATTTAAAACCCATTTTTTTATTTGCATCAAATTTTTTAGCAATCCGGGCATCAAGTTTTCTGGGAAATTTTGTTCTTGATTTAGGTTTTGAATCGTAGTCATCCACTTGTTCAGGGCTAGCTGTACTAGGTTTGCTCCCTCAGATTCCATAAAAAGCGGAATGACTGCTGCAGTTTCTCTTGCATCCCCTATAGAAAAATATATTTTCCGATTTGTATCCTTTAGCATTACATTATTAGCACATTCATCCAATTTTCTTTCTACGATTATCATTTTAAGGATCTGAAGCTTTAAATCCTTGTCCTTAGAAGAAAACTTTTCTTTTCTTGCTTTTAATCTTGGATGTATTTCATTGATTAATTTATCACCAGAAGAACCAGAGGGGAAATATTT
>CAZIEC010000047.1:0-5567 GCA_964538145.1 uncultured archaeon | reverse complement strand
TTGGATGTATTTCATTGATTAATTTATCACCAGAAGAACCAGAGGGGAAATATTTTGAGATTCTTAAAGCTGTTGGAAGAGCCTCTATTTCAATGAATTTTTTGCTATTTGAATACATTATTACCTTTGAACCACTTTCATTCTCAGTAGGAACGAGTCTAAGAAAGATTGTTCTCATTGTAACTGAATTACACGTGTGGTAAGCTAATTCAAATAATTCGCGCTTCGTAGTTGGTTCGTAAGGTTCTTCCACTTGAGTTGATTCCCATTGAGAAGAAATCACATTATTGAATTGAGTTAATAATCGATTTTCCATCCTTATCTTAACTCTTAATCTTTATCAAATATATGGTTTTACTTGTTTTTAATTTTTCTGACATTTTAATTATTTTAAAATTTCTATTTATTTTTTCTTATTAGAAATTATATTTTAATTAAATTTGATTAATGAACCAAAAAACATGGCATTATTTATTCTCAATTTTAATTATTTGGATTTAACTTGAGAATAAGCTTTTTCAAAACGTTCAACAGCAGTTTCGATATCTCTTGAAGTAGATCCAATTGCAGCATTTAAAACTATGTAAGGAAAAGGATAATTTTGGCAACATGAACCAAAAGGTTTTTTCGAAGGGTTATATACACGAGGACCGGTAACTCTTAAATTATATAATGCTCCTCCTAACTCTTCTAATTTATTATTGTCAAAATTTTTTAGAGTCATTGCTACTGCAACAGGATTAAAGACATTTAATAAATGTTCTCCTATTCTATTGGCGAATTCCTCCATCTTTCTTTCTAATATTTTTCTATTTTGCTGTTGTTCATTTATTAATTCTTTATATTTCTCAACGCCAAGAGATAAAGAAGAGATGAGAAAATTTACTATCGGCGTTGCTGATGCCCTTCCAGCATATGTTCTACTTATTTTTTCCATGACCTCTTTTTTAGGAGAAGCAATTACGGCACCGCCAACTGGCGTTAAAAAATTTTTATCTGTTGATTGAATTATGGCATCTATTCTTCCTGAATCTATTCCAGATCGTATCATTTTCATCCATTCAGGACTTTGAACTCCATAAGCATTAATGACTATGTGGACCAAATCATTTTCTTCTGCAAATTTACTAATTGCTTTAACATCATCAGCTTCTCTGGGTGGAAAAAAACTGGTTGTAGATATTATGGCAAAACAATCCTTATCAAGACTTTCAACTATATCTTCTATGGGAATTCTTACGGCATCTCCAAATATTTTCCCTTTAACTATTTTCATTTTCACTCCAGCAATTTCCATGCTTTTTAATAAGGAATTATGATCAATTTGGGGTACCATGACAATTCTCTTCCTTAAGAATTTATCTTCATTCCAATCTGGTCGAAGAGCGCTCAAGCATAAGGCAAGGGACATGCCAGTACACATCGGCACCACGATTGCTTTTTTAATATTAGGTAAACCAAATTTTCTCAAGAAATCTCTTGCTAAATGATTTGCAATGTCATACATTATTGAACCGCCTGGAGCTTTCGGTTGCGGTGCTGTTAGAAAGCCACTCCTTCCAATCCCATGACAAAATCCAGCTGAGGTTTTTAAATGAAGCTTTGATGCAATTCTTGCTTCTCGCTCACCTACTCGTGCTGCTTTATCATCTTTATCTGTATCCATGTTAGATAAGAAACTTAAAAAGAACTCTATTTGCTCTTCAGTCCATGGTTTTTGAGGTACTTGTTTTTGCTCAAATAATTGTTTTATTGGCTTTAAAAAATTATTAAGCACGATTTGTCCTCTATTTAACATGTTATTAGGTATTGCTCTGTCCTTGAAAAATCGAATAATGTTATTTAGATCGACCATAATTTTGCACTCTTTAATAATATTAGCGTAATGGCGGCCCTCGAGGGGAATCGAACCCCTATCCCTTCGCAGGATAACTGGGTTTGAAGCCCAGTGTCAGGGACCACCCCGACCGTCAAGGGCCAAAAAATTGGAAATAAAATTCTTTTAATTTAATAAATGTGAATTATTAAATGAATTTTACTGAATTTAAATTTATTTTGTTTAAATCATTTCATTATGATTCTGTTTTCAATGTCTTCACATTTAATCCTTCTTGCTCCTTTAGTCATCAAGTTAATATTATAAACATCTTTTAAGAATGAAACAATAATATGGGAAGTTGCTCCAAAAATAACATATTTTTTACCATCAGAATCATAATATACATATTTGCCAACGGCAATTAAATCTTGTTTAATCTTGTAAGTTCGCTCTTTATAATTTTGTTCATTTGCAAAAAAAGTTATTGGAACATTTATAATCTCTTTTACTTCCGTATCTTGTTTAACCATTTTCTCTTTATTCGAAACATGACACACTATTGGTGTAATAATATACCCTTTTGGCGTGATATGATCATCTAGACATCCCAAAACATTAACCTTTTCTCTAGAGATCCCTATTTCTTCCTCTAATTCTCTAAGTGCAGTATCTATTGGATCTTTATCTTGTTTTTCATCAAATTTTCCCCCAGGGAAAGACATTTCTCCAGAATGCCTATCCCCCTTAATTTTAGCTCTTTTAATTAAAATGAGTTCATACGGTTTTGGATTATTAGGAATTATTAAGAATGCAATGGCAGAATTGATAAATTTTTCATGGCACATTGAAATTCTATTAGGAGCTTTTAAATCCTTAAGAGATTTTGAAATATAAGTTTCATTAAATGTGAAATCTAATTGAGAATTCATCATTTATCAAAGTTTTTAGTAATTTGATTTTTATATTTGATGTATTCTTTTAAAAATTTGATTTTATCCAATTGAAATCTTTTTAGACCTAACTTAGAATGCGTAATACCATGTACTCTTTCAATAAAACTTGAAATCAAGTAAGCTGTTGCACCCCATATTGTATATAATTTTTTGGTGTTTGACTCGATGTAATTATAGTAAAAAATTGGAAAGGGTTCTCCATCAATTTCAATGGCTTGTTCTTTAAAATTTTTTTTATCCAAGAAAAATTCTATTGAGATTTTTAATATTTTTTGAACTTCTTTCTTATCTTTTTTTAACTTTTGATTTTTTGAGATTAATCCAACAAAAGGAGTAATAATATACCTTGTTAATGTAGGAAAGTCATCCAAGCATCCGATTATTTTCACATTCTTCTTATCAACCCCGATTTCTTCACAAGTTTCTCTAAGTGCTGTATCCATTAACGAAGCATCCTTACTAGGCTCGAATTTTCCTCCTGGAAAAGAGATTTCCCCTCTATGTTTACTGCCTCTATTTGTTCGATGTATTAAAACCAAATCATAAGGCTTTTTCTCATATGGAATTATTGTAAACAGAATTGCTGATTTTGTAAAAGAATCATCTTCTAAAGAAATTCTTGAATTAGAATCACATGGGATTAATTTTTCCTTGATAATCTTTTCATTAAAAATAAAACTATTTTTTATCATTGTTTTAGCAGTTATGATTCGAAAAATTAATCATTACTTTAGAAAATGAACCTATTAATGAAAAATTAACTTTTTAATTAAGAATATTTTTTTCATGTTTTTATGAAGAAGTGTTTTTAGATAAAGAAACCTCTTTTGAATTTTTTAATATTTTATTTTTAAAACTTAGTTTTAAATTTCCAATGAAATGCCTAAAGATTAAAAGAGATATATTCCCAATTTCAAAATCTACTTTCAATGTACTCTCCCTGTTAAATTAGAAAAGTAGCACTTTAAATAGTCTAATAAAGAAAAAAGATTGTCATTTAAAAAAAATGAATGAATTAGATAAAAAGGGAAATATTATGAAAAGCATTAAATTATATATATTATTGGGCGTTTTAAGTGCCATAGCAGTATTCTTAGGATTAACAGCTACAGAAGTTGCAGCATATTGGCCACCTGGTGGAATTGGAGGACCTTAAATTTAATAAAAGAGGATTATCTATACATTAGCAGCACAAAAGCAATATATTTATATTTTTTCTTTTTTTTTTATATTTTTAAAAGTATGAAAAACAAATTGAATGTTTAAAAATCATAATTTTTTGTTTAAAACTTAAACTCTATAAATTTAATGATTGATATCATAACAAATATTATCATGAAATAATAAATGTTTTATTTCATTAAATTTTTAAAATAATTGATATCACATGAAGCTTCCAAAAGAATTAAGAGAAAAAAGTGAACTTAAAGGAGCGTTAAAGAAACCTAAAAAATGCTCAATTATTGGTTGCAGTAATGAAGCAATTCGTTCTTTAAATCAAAATAGTTGGAAGAAGTATGTTGAAAAAGCAGGGCTCAAATTTATTGAAAATCGACAAAAAAAGTTATACCTTTGTAAGGTTCATTATAAGGAAACAAACAAGTATCGAAAATCGCAAGAAAAATTATACCAAAAGAAAGGGTTTTTAGATAATTCGGTTTCACTTGGTAAAATAAAGCGATATGATTAAAATCTCAATATTATTACGGAACGGAACTCATCTGTCGATAAAGCACCGAATACAAGGAATACTCACTGTTTATTAAGCCAATCGTTATCAATGAAAGAGCAATTATTAACAATATAAAACCAATTAATTTTTTTCTCATAAGAATCATTCCTCATAAATGATTTAATCAAAATAAAATTTAGCAAAGATATTTCTTATTTAATTAAATTCTCTAAAGCTTTTATTTTATCATCAATTTTTTTTAACTTAATCTCAAATTCTCTATCTTTTCGTTTATATTCTTCTTCAGAAATTTCTTTTGAAGAATACATTCCTTTATTTAAATTTCTTTCGGAATTTAGTTCAACCCTTTCAATTTTTAATTCTTTTATCCAAAATTTTATCCCAGAGACTAAATCTTTTTTTTCTTCTTCTAATTGTTCTTTTTCTAGCTTATATCTCTCTTTTAAAGTTTCAAAAGTTTCTTTATCAATTTTTCGCAATTTATATTCTTTTGTCAGGTTTCTAAGTTGTTCTATTTTTCTTTCAATTTTTCGGCTTAATTCTTTTATTATGAAAGGTTCTTTGATTTTTTGTTTAATATCATTCTCTTTTTCCTTTATTTCCTTGATTAGAACTTTTATTGCTTTTAATTTGAGATTTATATTTTTCTTATATTTCTCATCCGTTTTATATCGTGTAGTTTTAATACTTTTCTGCAATTCTTCAAGTTTTTCTAATAATAATTTCTTATTTATCTGGATCTCGGTGTATTCTAGATATTGATTAATCTGTTCTTTTATTTCCAAGGGAAGAGGTTTCTCAACATCTTCTTCAACAATCTCATCTTGAATTTCTTTAGTTTTTTTCTTTTTCTTTTTTTCTTTTACTTCAATTTTTTCTTCCAAATCTTCTTTGTTTGGCTCATCATCTTTAGTTTCTAATTTTTCCTCCGTTGCAATTGATGCTTCTTGAAAATTTTTTTGATTATCGGGAGATTCCATCTTTAATTGTTCATTTTTTTTATTTTCAGTGGAAATTCTAAGAACTGGTTTGCCACATACTATACAATATTTATCAGTTTCTTTCAATGGATTTCCACAATATACACAATATTTTGGCAAGT
>CAZIEC010000046.1:9309-16204 GCA_964538145.1 uncultured archaeon | reverse complement strand
AAGTTGCCATTAACTTGTCTGACTGTACCTTGCTTCTAAAATAGCCCAACATTTTCATTATAATATTTTAATTTTTTATCTTTTAATTATATACTTTAAATATTAATATTAAAGATTGGAGTTGTTTTAAAATTTTATCAAAATAAAATTGAAGAAGAAAATAGTTACTTTTCAAAAAAAATCTCTATAAAACTTGTTAATAGAAAGTTTTATTTTAAAAAATAGAAAATTTCTTTCTTAGAGCTAGAGCCACTTTTCTTTATAATTAACCATATTTCTTCTAAAATTTCTAAATGTTTTTCTACAGAAATTGAAAAAACTCAAAATATTTTAATTAAAGTACTGAAATAATAGAATTTTTAAAAGAAATATCGAATTAGGAGATATTTTTGGGAAAAATAAATTGTATTTATAACTTCAAAATATTAAGTTAGAAAATATTTTATAAATAAAATTTTTCTTTAAAAAATTACATCCTTGTTAGATTCTTTCTTGGCAAATTCTTTATTCTAGGGTCGTTTAGTAATGTATCTAACGCTGCTATAAACAATTCACGGTCTTTCTTTATATTTTGTGATTCTAAATTTACATAATTAGAAACATGATCGTTATATACTTGCGATGTTACATTAGTGCCAAGTTTTGCGATAATATCTCTTTCTTCTTTTATGCATTCCCAAGGAGTTAAGAGTTCGAACTCTCCTCGCTTCCATTCTTCCCAAAGAGGAGTATTAGGAAGAATGTTTAATGTTCGAAACCTAAAAATCGTGGGGTTAATTTCAGTTAAAACTTTAGCAGTTTCGTTCACGTGTTCATCTGAATATTTCCTTCCACCCAAGCCTAATAAGATATACAAACTCAATTTTATACCTGCCTTCAATATTCTTTTCCCGGCAATAATCATTGATCTTGCATTAGTTCCTTTTCTCATCATCCTGAGAATATTGCTACTACCACTTTCCAAACCCATGTACACAATATCCAATCCAGCATCAGATAGTTCTTTTAATTCATCATCCTTTTTTCTAAGAATATCTAACGCTTTAGCATAACAACTTATTCTTGGAACATTTTTTATCTTTTTTCTAACGTGTTTGATTATTTTTACAAGATAATCTGTGGGAGCAGATGTTGGATTGCCTCCAGCTAAAAAAACTGGATATCCATGATAACCTTGAATAGCATGACGATCTATGTCATTTAGAACCTCTTCTAAAGGTCTAATTGCATATTCTTGAATCACGTCATAAATTCCTTTATACGTGCCACAAAATTTACACTTATTCCAAGAGCATCCACCTGTGACTGGAATTAGGATGCTATAAGCTTCTACGGGAGGTCTTATGATTATTTGGCTTGGAGGGACTTTTATTACCGTTAAAATTCACCCTATTAAATTTGATTTTAAAATAGTATAATATTGCTATTATATTAAAAGGAAAAGATTAAATTTAGCTTTTAGCCTTATATAGATTACTAAATTATAATTAATTTTTTAAAATTAATAATATTATCATTATTAAATCCTTTAACAGTTTAAATCCATCAAGCTCATTTAATTATAACAAGAAAATGAATGATAAAGAAGAAGACGTTATTTATTCTTTTAAGATTGTCATTGTAGGGGGTCCAGGGGTTGGAAAAACTTGCTTATTCAACCGAATTTGTTTTAATTCTTTTAGTTTTGATACTTCAATGACAATTGGCATAAATTTTCATTCTATCAAGTTACCCATCAAGCACATTAATGAATCAAGCACATATTATGAAAAATATATTGTAAACTTGATTTATGACCTTGGAGGACAAGAAAGGTTTAAAATACTCGTTCCAAAATTTTTAAGAGGCGCTGATGGGGCACTTTTAGTTTTTGACCTAACTGATTTTAATTCGCTAAAAGAATTAGAATTTTGGAATGAGCAATTGAAACTTTACTCTAACAAGACTCAAATAACTAAAGTTCTAGTTGGAAGCAAGTGCGATTTATTGGAAAATGGGATTGGGGCAAATAGTGTTAGGGAAACTGCCATAAGAGAGTATCAAAAAAAGTTAGGGATTGACACGTTCTTTAGAACATCAGCCTTGAAAAATTCAAATATAGTAGAAATGTTCAAAATTTTAAATAATTTAATGCTCGCAAAACAGGAATTTCCTTACATTCTTTTATGATTTTTTAGAAATCACGCATGTATATGTAATCTGCAAATTCATTAAAGAATACTTTTTGCTCCTTGTTTAAATCTGGATAAATTTCCTTAAGATAATTTTTAGCTTGAACTACTAAATTTTTAGAAAAATGTTCAGCAATAATGACCGCATTTGTCTCGGCAAAAATACGCTCTACAATTTCTATATCATTTTTCGAAACTTCTTCTTGACTGTAAATCTCTTTTAATTTCTGACTTTGTTCCTCATTTGCATTTTGTAGAGCAAGAATGTATATGATTCTTTTCGCACGCGCTTTTATATCTTCTCGCATATCTAATATATCATCTCGAATGGCAAATGCTTGACCAATCTTGAGCATCGCTTCACTTAATGGCTTGATTTGATAATGATAATTCCCTTTAGCGAGAATTGCTCCTATTTTTACGGATTCTTCCATCAATCTAGCCCTTTGCATCTCGACGAGGGATAAATACTGCTCAATTGTCATTGTAATGTTATGATAATTCATGTATTCTTCAATTATTTGCCCTTTCATCAAATAATTCATTGCTGAAGTGTATTCGTTTATTGCTAACATCTTTAACTTGTCTGGAAAATGAGATTTCTTAATTACATCAAGTCCGAGTAAATACCCTTCCGTTCCTCCCAAAATACTTAGATCTCTACCATATTCTTTTATTAACCATTGTTTATCTGTAGCACTCGAATTATTATAAATTTCCTTCAGTTCATTCATTAATTGCACGTGAAAGGTTGGCTTGTCTCTTCGAATTAAATCTTTATCTAATAAATCATCATGAATCAAGTGTCCGGTATGCATTAATTCAACTGCAATTGAAGTTTTTCTAATCTCATCGAGTTGCATTTCGAGATAAATGGGGTTTATTATGCCAACAAACCCGGCAATGAGAAGAATTGGATGTAATCTTTTAGCTTTTTCATTTAAAACAAATTCTTTATATTGATGTATGAAATCTTTTAAAAATACATCATCTTCCTCATTTTCTAAATCTTTAAAATATTGTACCAAGTATTCATTAACATTCTGCTTTTCCTTTTCGAGAAATTGTTCTATCATGGTAATCAAATTACTTTATTTGTTATGCTTAAATATAACCAATCTATTAATTTATGTTTTTATATATTAAGAACCGTTATTTTTTTTAATTAAAAAATTATAACTACATTCAAGTTAATAACAAAAGGAGATTGAAATGAAAATAGGAATAATTTCAGATACTCATGATAATGAAACAAAAATTTTGAAAGCAGTATCCATTTTTAATGAGAGAAAAATAGATACCTTGATTCATTGTGGAGATTATTGTTCTCCATTCACGCGAAGGTGGTTTGATAACTTAAATCCAGAAATAAAAGAAAATTTTTATGGCGTTTTCGGAAATAATGATGGGGACCACCCATTTCTAAGGAAGAATTTGGGGCAAATTTGTAAATTTGTTGATAATGGATATGAACTAATAATTGAACTTGATGGTAAAATTGTGTATGCTTCTCACATGCCTAAACCTAAAACAATTGAAGGATTGAGTAACTCTGGTGATTTTGACATTATTTTATTTGGTCACACTCATAAAATAGTAAATAAAAAGCATGAAAATGGTACGATAATACTAAACCCTGGAGAAGCATGTGGCTATCTTACTGGTAAAGGCTCTATTGCTGTAATAGATACTAAATTGATGGAAACCGAAATAATTTATTTATAAATTCATGAAATTTTTAAATTTAGATTTCTATTTCTTTTTTTTAAAAATTTTTTTTATAAATTAAAGATTAAGTCCTAATATGTCATTACCATTATCGGGTATTCGAGTTGTTGATTTAAGCAGAATGCTACCAGGTCCTTATTGCTCGATGATACTTTCTGATCTTGGAGCCGAGGTCATTCATGTAATCGATCCACGTTATCCTTATGCTAACCCGCCCCCTTTTTACGCCAATGGACGTTATAAAGAAAGCGCATTTAATTCAATAATAATGAGAAATAAAAAGTCGTTCACATTAAACTTGAAAAAAGAAGGAGCGTTAGATATTCTATATAAGCTAGTTAAGACTGCTGATGTCTTTTTAGAAACTTTCAGGCCAAAGATAACAAAAAAATTAAAAATTGATTATGAAACATTATCAGAAATAAATAAATCGTTAATATATTGTTCCTTAACCGGATATGGACAGGATGGACCTTATGAAAGGATTGCTGGTCATGACATGAATTATGTTGGGTTATGCGGGATATTAGATTTAAACAAGCAGAGTTCATATAGAGAAAAAGATGAGGAGAAGAGACCACCGATCGTTCCAGGTCTTCAGGCAGCCGATATTGGTGGCGCTTTAGTTTCCGCAATAGCAATTTTAGGAGCAATAATAGAAAGAGAAAGAAACAATAATAAAGAAGGGCAATATATTGATATCTCGATGCTCGATTCAGTATTTTCTTTTATGCCAATGGCTGCTGCTGTTCACTTTTCAAATTTATTGAATGAAAAAATAAAGTATGAGAACATTTTACACGGAGATTGCCCTTATTATTCAATTTATAGGACTAAGGATGGGAAATACTTATCTGTAGGGGCGATTGAATTAAAGTTTTGGTATGAAGTTTGCAAAGGATTAGGAAGGGAGGATTTAATGAATAAGCAAACCGTTAAGGGAGAGGAGCGCAAGCAGTTGTTCAAGGAATTAGAAAAAGAATTCTTAAAAAGAACTCAAGATGAATGGATGGAAATATTTAAAAATTTGGACGCATGCATCATGCCAATAAAAAGTTTTGCCGAAGCTTGTCAAGATCCTCAAATTGTTCATCGAAATATGGTTGTAAAATTGAACCATCCAAAATTGGGGAAGATCTTAAATGTTTCATCTCCCATCAAGTATTCTAGAACGCCTCTTTATATTAGGTCATTAGCTCCAAAAATGGGCCAAGATACAACAGACATCCTATTAGAATTGGGATATACTTCTGATGAGATAAGAAATTTCAAGAGAAAAGGATTAATATGATTTTCATTAATACGACACTCTATTTTTGATATTTAATTAAATCAAAATAATTTCATGAAAAATAAATAATAAGAATTTTTCCAAAATAAGGTTAAGTTAAGGTTATAAAATAACATAACTTTAATTACTGAGATTTTTATATATTTTTAAGAGAATTTAATAGTATATTTAGTGAATGGTTGCTTGGAAAACATGTCTGAAAAATTTAACACTAATTCAGAAGACAATTCTGAGAAAAAGGAAGAATCTGAAAAAAAAGAAGAAATAATAGAAGATACGGTCAAAAATGTTGAGATAAAGAAGGGAAAGCCCGTTATTCTGAGTGCAGAGGCTTATAAAACAATTATATTATATGCTAGTAGATATGCCAACAAGGCGATTCCCCCAAAAAATTGGAAAGAAGTTTATGGAATATTAACCGGACATGTAGATGATGATTTTTTGTACGTGGAAAATGCCCATGCATTGACATATGGATACGATACGGACGTACAATTGGATGATAAACATTACATTTTCATAGAAGAAATCCAAGAAAAATTGGATCAAGAAAATAAAGGACATTTTGTGGTTGGGTGGTTCCATTCCCATCCAGGATTGTCCCTATTTTTCTCATATGTCGATTTAATCAATCAATTAGGGTTTCAAGCTAAGTTTGAAGATGCTATTGGTTTGGTCTTTGATCATACATTATTAGGAAAGAAAACACAAGAAAAGATAAATGATAATTATATCGTAAAATATGAAACTGGGTTTGAAATTTATCGAATCACTGACATCGAAATGGATCCTACTTCTGCTGAATTTGAAAACAATTATCATAAAGTTGATTATATAGTTAAAGGGTTAAATAAATTCTTTTTTGCTAATGTTCTTGCTGAACTTTCAGCTCTAAATGCTAGCGGTAAACCTCTTCAACCTGCATATGGAGAAAACTTCGATATTAATGAGCAGAAACCTACTAGATTAGGAAATGACGTTAAGATTAATAATTTAGTTGAGAATGAGATTATTGATATTGCTGAATTAAGTCCATCTGATTTTTTTTCAACTGATATTCCTTTAGATAACAATCTTTATGGCGATGAAGGCGATTTTTATTTTGAAAAGCTTGATAATCTTCCCGATTTTAAGAAAGAAAATGCATATAGAGAAAAAGCAGAGTCCAAAATTTTTGAAGCTAATAATGCTTTTAAGGATAATAACGTTGAATTAGGAATAAAAAGGTATAAAGAAGGGATTGCGCTCTATAAAAATATTGGAGATGTCAATAGAACTTTAGAGCTGCTAAAAAATTTAATAAAATTATGCATGTATTATGATAGAATTGCTTTATCTAAGGATTTATTGAATGAAATGATTAATATTGCTAAAAAAAACTCCAACTTGTTCTATGAAGCTGAAGCTTTATATTTAAAAGGAAACATTTTATTGAAAAACAACATTCGTTCACTAGAGGATTCTTTGTCATTGATTCAAGAAGCAGCGGGTCTCTTTCTTAAAGAAAAAGATTTCGCAGGAGCAGCAAGATGCTTTGATAAAATTGGCACGATGATTCAAGTAAAAAGCAATGATTTTGAGAGCATGGCATTATTTTACGCCGAAGCATTAAAAAATTACAACGAAGCCCTTAAGATCACTCATCCCTTCAGGAAATCTAATTGGAGCCAACGAGAATCATTAATCAATAAAATCATCGAAATAA
>CAZIEC010000046.1:0-9209 GCA_964538145.1 uncultured archaeon | reverse complement strand
AGGAAATCTAATTGGAGCCAACGAGAATCATTAATCAATAAAATCATCGAAATAAAGGATATAATCGAGGTCATTTTACCTAAAATAAATGATTTCAATATAAGACACCAAGTATTGCAAAAATTAAATTCAATAAAGTATAATTTTTAATTAGTGCCCCTAATTTTAAAGCCATTTAATACAAAAAGATTATATTTTACGCAATATTATTATAAATTACTGTTTTTGGTGATTACTATACCGAGAAGAAAGCAAAAAATTAAATATTCAAGAAAATTTGCTTGTAAGTATTTGGAGCCAATAGGTGACATCTCAAATAGCTTACAACCTCTCTGTTATTGTAGAGAGAGAGATCTTGTCTTAGGAAGGCGAGCTTATGTTTGTCAAGTTTGCCAGTGGTATTCACAGATAGACCGTAAATTTTCTGATATTTATGAAGAGAGTCGTAAAATAGCAGAAGAAAAAATTAAAACAGATGAGATACATTTAGACGAATTTGAGTTAGCAGAATATAGAGCAGAAGAAGAAATTGATTTATCAATTGATGAATTTGAAGAAGAAGATGAAGAAATCCCTCTAAAATTCGAGAAAAGAAAAGTTGGAAAGGAAGATTTAGAAGAAACCGAGGAATATGGTGAAATGGAATGCCCTTTTTGCGGAGAAATTTTTGAGGACTTGGCAAGTCACATTCCAAACTGTGATTTGGCTCCGGAAGATGCTAGTATTGAAGATATACTTCCATCAAAACCAAAAAGAAAAAGACGAAAAACAAGGGCAACTACAGCATCCAAAAAGGAAACGAGAGAGACTACTGAACCTAAAACCAAAGAGAAGTGCCCTTATTGTGGAAAGGAATTTGTTCGCCTTGGAAGGCACTTAAAATCCTGCCCTAAGAAACCTCCAGAAGAAGAAGATGTTGAAGAAGATTCCGAGTAATTTTTTTATTATTTTAATAAGTTTTTTGAATTGAATTTTGGTTTAGTGAGAAAATCGTGCCATTGATGGGAGATATCTATTATTGTCATCCAGTTTTCCGACCGCCATCAGAAGCAAATTCATTACTAATTCAATTAACTGAAGGATGTACCTATAAATGTACTTTCTGCGTTTCTAACTTAGGAAAAAAATTCAAAGTAAGAAATTTAGATTTAGTTAAAAAAGATTTAAATATTGCAAGAAGAATTTATGGTTCAAGAGTAAGAAGAATATTCTTCTTAGACGGAAATGCAATGGTTACTCCTTTCGAAAAATTACTAGAAATTACCAAATATGCGAGAAATTTATTTCCAAATTTGGAAAGAGTTAGTGTATATGCTCACGCAAAAGATATTTTAAAGAAAACTGACGAACAATTAAAAGAACTTTGCAATGCCGGATTAAAAATGGCATATGTTGGTTTTGAGTCGGGTTCGGATAAATTATTAAAAATGGTCAATAAAAGGGTAACAAAATCAGATTATATTGAAGCTGCTAAGAAGTTAATGAAAGCAGGCATTACATTATCTGCTACTTTCATCAATGGATTAGGGGGTAATGATTTAGAATTGTCCAGAGAACACGCAATTGAATCTGCCGATCTTGTAAATAAAATATGTCCAAATGATAATAGGTCATGGTACATTGCATTTTTAACCTTGATGATTCCTCCTGGTACCGAAATTCATGCCAAATTAGAACGCGGAGAATTCAAGCCAATGAATTCTTTTCAAATATTAAATGAGTTAAAAATGTTTATTGAACACATTGATTTTAAAAATAAAAGTGCAAATTGCATTTTTAGATCTAATCATGCGAGCAATTATTTACCCATTAAGGGAACTCTCGAGAGAGACAAGGCGAAAATATTAGATGTTATCAATTATGGGCTTTCTCACGAAGAAATTTTAAGACCAGAATTTTATAGAGCCTTATGACAATAAAAAGGTTCTTATCTCCTTCATGAAGAAATCATGACTAAATTTATATTTAAACAATATAAAATATATTAAAATATAACTTTTAATTTTAAAACTAAAAACAATTAAATGAGGCGTTATAAACTTGGAAAAAATTGTACTAATAGTTGGTTCTCCCCGTAAAAATAAAAGTTGTAATTTCTTAATTGATAAAGCAATTGAAGGCATAAAGTCTGTTTCTGATGATATTGAAGTCGTAAAAATTCAGATTTCTGACTACAAGATAATTCCTTGCAATGGATGCGATAGTTGCTTGCGTCCACCTAATGATTGTCCTCTTTCAGATGAAGATGACATGAAAGAATTAGAAAAACAAGTTTTAGGTGCTTCTGCAATCATAATTGCTGCGCCTAACTATTTTGGTTCTGTTAGCTCTCAAATTAAGGTCTTCATCGATAGATCTCGACCATGGAAAATGAAGAATTATCTCCTAAAAGATGTAATTTTTGCTCCAATGGCATCAACAGGCCTTAGAAATGGCGGGGAAGGTGTAATCTCAGATTTAATAAATTTTGCCTTAATACAAGGGATGATTGTAGTTGGAAATGTTTTAGGGAGCCCAGTCATGGAAGGCAATATTCCAATAACAAGCTTGCAAAAATTTGGATTAAAAGAATTTCTAAGAAAAGAAGAAACTGACGAATTAGCCGGACATATCGCAAGAGATTTGGGTATTAGGGTTGCAGAACTAATAAAAAAATTTAAAAAATAAAAACAGATATTTAAAAACAATTTATTTATTTTAATTTTTCTTTATTCCGTGATTTGTTAGGTTTTATCAGTTTCATTATTAGTTTCTGATTCTTTTTCTTCCTCACTTTCTTGAAGATCCTCTATATCTTCACTTTTTGGCGCTTCTTTATTTTCTTCATCTGATAATGGGGCTTCTTTTTCTTCCTCCTTTAAGACTTGTTCCTCAACTTTTTCCTCTAACTCATAACTATCTATTTTTTCAATTTCTTCAGTAGAAACTTCAGTTTCTTCTTCAATCTTTCGTAGTTTTTTATCATACAATCCCAATCTCTGATATTTATCCACTAAATGCTTGGGGGGTTTATCTCCAGGCCATATCGCGTTTACAATTGCTCCCGTTGCAATTAAGAAGATAAAAATTGCCATGTATAAGGTAAGATTATTTGTAGGAAAGACATTCAATGCTACTTCAATCCATTTGACCATCCATTCACCAATGGGGGATACAATTGGTTTTAAAAATGTCAAAATTTCTCCGATTACTTGAGCAATTATCTTTAAATAATCCACTCCTTGAAATATCACTTTTCTTTCTCCTCCTTATCTAATTTTTTAGAATATCTTTTAAGGCGAATCTTATCCCTGTTAACTGTAAAGTCTATTAAATCGTAACCTTTAAGTATAATTGTCAGAAAGTAAATCCCCATGTATAGCATTACCATATTTTGTAGATTGATGGCAATACTACCAGAACTTGGACCAACAATAATGGAGAACACGATTTCAGTAGCACCGCTGAATTTATAACTCCAAATATATAAACTATTTAATAAAATTTGAAGTAGTGCAAAAATACCCCTCCTGATTGATTGTTTTGGTGCTGAATAATTGAAAAATGCACATCCACTTATTAAGAGTCCAAATGCTGCAATCCAAAAGATTATTCTCTCATAAGCTTGTTGTTCCAATACGATATAGAATCCCATGACGCTAAGTTGTTTTATCCAAGTAAATGTTAAATACGGCACGATTATCGTTATTGCCATATATATTATCGTAAAAATAATTCCTCTAAATAAATTTGAAGCAACTCCTATAACTCATCACCCCTCATGGTAAATGCCCCACTGAAAAATTATTTAATGTAAATCTAAAACCTAGTAAATCCAACGAATACATGCCGCTAACAGTAAAATTGGCGAAGTATTCGACGGCATAAGGTTTTTTATACCAGTCGATTTCTGTCGTAGCATTAGGAAAATTTGAAGGGATAAAGCCATCTCCGCCTGTTGCTGTAAAGTTATTACTATAAGTTTGACCAGATAAAATTGGTGGAAAGACTTCAAATTTATCGAATATTAATCGCGTGGTTGTAATGTTTTGGCCTGTTCCCGTTAGATTAACATGATCATATCTCATTACAATCTTGAAATCTAGGGTAAGTTCCGTTAAATCAAAATAACCCGCATTTGTTATATTGAAAGGTATTATGAGATACATTCCACTCGGATTAGTTATATTAAGATTAGCCTGTATGGGTCCGGAAGGTACATTAATATTTCCGGGAGTAGAAAGGATTAGGACAGCAGAATAACCACCAAGAAAAGATACCACGGACATACATGTTGTAAGTATTAACAAAAAGATCCTTACGATCCATCTAAATACTCTTGAAGGCCTCATTTTAAAATCGATCCTAATATATCCTTAAATATTCCCTTTTTAGTTAAATCAATTTAAAAATTATAAGAAGAATTCTCCTTATAAAATTAATCATTAATTTTCACATTTTTAGAATAAATATGAATAAAAAATATGGACGCAACCATAAATCACATTTCTTCTAGCATTTATAAGAAATGATCATCTTTAACCATATACATTAGCACTTTTTTTGAAAAATAAAAAGCCAACTTCTGTTCCATTCACGTTTCCAATTGCTACATCTATGAGATGTTCAGAATTCCCTAATAATTCCCTTAATATTGTTTTTTCAACGTAAATATTAATATTCATGGTCTTATTCTTTAATTTCTTTTTAATATTTGTATTTTCCATCAAAATAAAATCCTTATCATCTTTAACCTTGCTTTCATCAACTAATTCAATAACATTTCCACAAAATCTCATCATTCACGATTCTGAAGCAAAATGAAACAATGCTATTGCGAGATGACTATTATTTTTCTTGTTATATTCGTCGGCTTTCCTTGAAATGAAATCTAAAGCTTTTTCTGAAAATATTATTTTAATTTTTATCACCAGAATAATTTTTTAGGATTAATCCATTTAAATTATTAAAATGAAATATTTAAAAAAAAGTAAATTCTTTTTAATATTCTTTTAAAATCTGCAAAAAATCAATTATAAAAGTTGAAAAAATAATGGAAGACTTAAAGGTACATGCCAAACCTGTAGAAGAAGTTATTAAATTACTGAATACTTCTATAGAAAATGGATTAACGGATGAAGAAGTAAAAGAAAGGCAATTAAAATACGGAAAAAATGTTCTAATTAAAGAAAAAGGAAAAACAGCTTGGCAAATATTCATCAATCAGTTCAGAGATTTTCTTATCTACTTGTTATTCATAGCAATTATCATCTCAATAATTATTGGTTGGTATGAATCAAGCAAGTCTGGAGAACCATGGTCCTCTGAATATACCGATGCAATAGTAATTACTGCCATCTTAATTGTTAACGCTGTTTTAGGATTTTATCAAGAATATCAAGCAGAAAAATCAATGGAAAGCTTGAAAAAATTAGCACCTCATTTTGCTAAAGTCCGAAGAAATGGCATTGTTGATGAGATTCCCGTGGAAGATCTTGTTCCAGGTGATGTGATCCTATTCGAAGAAGGAGATAAATTTCCCGCAGATGTACGCATATTCAAGCAATTTTCATTATATGTTGATGAGGCAATATTAACCGGAGAATCTAAGCCGGTTAAAAAACAAACTGATCCCGTTGAAGAAGAATTAATCTTAGCAGATAGGACGAATATAGGTTTCATGAATACAATTGTCACGCGAGGGAATGGTGAAGGCGTGGTATTTGCTATAGGAATGAACACTGAAATTGGAAAAATAGCAGAAAGCTTGCAAGAAGAACAAATGGAAATAAGTCCTTTCCAACAAGAAGTAAATCGATTTGGAAAACTTCTTGGAATCATCATTGTAATTATTTGTATTCTTGTATTCGTTGTCGAACTTTTCTTAGTATTAATATCTTATAATTGGACCATACCAGCATCGAGCTTGGACGAACTCATTGTCGCTTTTGAAATCGCGATTAGTTTAGCTGTTTCTGCCGTTCCAGAAGGCTTGGTTGTAGTCATTACCGTGGTCATGAGCATTGGAATGAGAAAAATGGCTGATAGAAATGCTTTAGTGAGGAATTTAACTGCTGTAGAAACTCTTGGAAGGGTCAATATCATTTGTTCGGATAAGACTGGAACGCTGACGAAAAATGAAATGACTGTCGTAAGAATATTTATTAATAACAAGGTCTATAAAGTAGATGGCGTTGGATACAATATCATTGGAAAAATATTAGATGAGGACAATAATGTTGTTAAAATGGATGACTATTTGCAAAAATTCTTAGAAGTTTGCATGTTTTGCAATAACTCGAATGTAAGCGTGAAGGATGAAGAAACTGGAGAAACCATTGTAGTCGGAGATCCAACAGAAATTTCAATGAAAATCTTAGCAATGAAAATGAACCTCCAAACAAAAGCAGAAAAAATTCATGAAATACCATTCAACTCTGATAGAAAGATGATGTCGGTTGTCATGAGGATGGATGGTCAATTATACGCCTTAATTAAAGGAGCACCAGACATTTTAATGAATAAGGCAAGCAAGGGAATTATGGATGGACAAGAAGTACCCATTGAAAAAGTTAAGAAAAATATTTTAGAACAAAATAAATTATTCGCAAAAGAAGCCCTAAGAGTTTTGGGTGTTGCATATAAACCCGTACCAGAAGATTTCAAAGAAGAAGAAATTGAAAAAGATTTCATTTATTTAGGCCTTGTCGGTATAATTGATCCTGCACGCGATGAAGTCAAGAGCGCAATTGAAGAAGCTAAAATGGCTGGTATAAGAACGATAATGATCACGGGAGACCATAAAGATACAGCAGTTGCAATTGCCCATCAAATTGGATTAACAGAATCAGGAGAAGCTATTACGGGTGTTGAATTAAATAAAATGTCTGATGACGAATTACGAGAAAAAGTAAAAACTGTTGACATTTATGCAAGAGTCACCTCAGAACATAAATTAAGAATTTTAAAACGACTAAAAGAACTTGGGAAGATTGTAGCCATGACTGGAGATGGCGTGAATGACGCTCCAGCAGTAAAAGGTGCTCATGTAGGCGTGGCAATGGGATTAAAGGGTACTGAAGTTACTCAAGAAGCATCTGATATGATCTTAATTGACGATAATTATGCTACAATAGTAAATGCTATTGAGGAAGGACGTGGTATTTTCGAAACAACAAAAGGTTTCTTCAGGTACATGTTAAGCACTAACTTTGATGAGATTTTCCTCATATTAGTGGCTTATATTCTATTGAAATTTTCTGCCCTTGGACTCATTAGCACGTATTATGGACAACCCATTGAACCAATCCAGATTTTATGGTTAAACATAGCAACTGATGGAATTCCAGCAATGGTATTGGGTTTAACTCCAACAGATCCTGATGTGATGAAAGAGAAACCTAGAATAGGATTCACGTTAATAAAGGAAATAAAGGGGCCCGTGCTTCTATTAGGGATTTATACATCCATTACAGATATCTCATTATATATTGCTTTATGGGCTTGGTTAATTCCATCATGGGCAAGTTTAGGAATAGACCCATACTTAACAATGAATTATACTGTAGCAGGTACTGCTGCCAATGCATATGCCGTATCCTTAGCTCAAACAATACTTTTCACGAATCTCGTCATTTGTGAGCTGATGTTTGTATACACGTGCACTTCTAATAAAAAACCATTTTGGTTGTTTCCAAACAAGCACTTATTCTGGGCTACCGGATTATCATTCATATTCCAGCTTGTAATACTTTACACACCTGTAGGTATTGCATTTCACGTTGTCCCTCTTTATAGAGGGGAGTATTGGTTAACAGCTTTCATAGGTGCGTTCAGTGTATCTGTAATGGATGAAGTTAGAAAATACATCAAGCGAAAAAAGGAAGGATTAAAGCCGCCCTACATAATTCGTAGAAAAGATTAAAGCAATATGCGAAAAGCTTAACAATAAAAAAGTATAAAATTTTTTTAATTTTAATTCTCTTTTTACCTTCTTGATTCTTGTTTTAATGTTTAATAAGACTCATTACTTATTATTGAATAATTATTAAATTTTCTTAACAAATTTTTGGTGAATTATTAATGGAAAATTTAGGAAAAATTGAAGAAGGAAAGGTTTCTGTAAAGATTCTCACTACCAATGAGATTTCAATGACAATTTTAACCGAAGAGAGATTTAAGGGAAAGGTAATTCAACCAGAAGCCAACGCTAATAGATTATTAGGAGAACATGGTCTGGGCATGGCAATTACCATCAATGATGATGATGGAAAACATTTAATCTTGTATGATACAGGAGGGATCAATCAAACAATGATTGGAAATGCAAAGCAATTGGGAATAAATTTAAATGAAGTGGAAAAACTAGTTTTAAGCCATGGGCATTTTGATCATTTTGGAAGCTTAATGGCGGTAATGCCCTTGTTAAAAGAAGGAACTGAAATTTATATAAATGATGATTGTTATCTCCAGAATTATATTGCTTTAAAAAAGAATGGAGAAGAAATTCCTCCAGAAATCTTGGGTACATCTTTAAGAAAGATGGAAAAAGAAGGAGAATTATTGTTAAATAAGAAATTGCCTTTATTAAACAAGAGATTGATCGAAAATTTGGCTAATGAACATGGTCTAAAATTAATAGGTGAAAAACAACCGATTAAACTTCATGATGGCGTTGCCATAAGTGGTGAAATCGAATTATTTGATGAAAATGAAATAACAAAAGGTTTTTACATCCAAAAATCCAAAAAAGAATTTTACAAGCATACGTTTAGAGATGAGAGAGCAATAATTATAAATTTAAACAACGAAGGGTTGGTAATTCTAACAGGATGTGGACATTGTGGAATTGTTAACACGATTAAACATGCACAAAAATTAACTGGTGTAGAAAAGGTTCATGCTGTCATTGGTGGCTTCCACGAAGAATGGAATCCAATAAATATAGTCGAAAAGAAAGTTAAATTTATTGAAGAAATAGATCCATTTATAACATGTGGAATGCATTGCACAGGCTTTACTTTTAATAAATTAATGTCCAGCCATCATTCTCACGTATTAGGGATTACTGGAACTGAATTTAACTTTTAAAAAAATTTTTTTTTTCATTCATTTTTTCATAAAGATTGAAAGAATAAGCCGATTCCTGCTATTTTAAAAGTTTCTTGAACATTAATGTTCTTTAAAGCAGAAGTTTCGATAAAAAACCCTCCATTTTTTTCTGCCATTTC
>CAZIEC010000045.1:13471-16223 GCA_964538145.1 uncultured archaeon | reverse complement strand
GTTTCTTCGATATAAATAGGGTCTCGCATTCTCCCTTCTATCTTAAAAGCGTCAATTTTTGCCTCAATCAAAAGCGGAATGAATTCAATCATGCATAAATCCTTCGTATTAATGAAGAATACACCATCATACAAGAGCATGTTATTATTTTCATCAATAACTTTCCAACGCCTTCTACATGGTTGAACGCATTTCCCTCTATTTGCAGAATACTCCTGAGATTGACATAATTCTGCTGAAAAATAACACCTGCCAGATATTGAAGTGCATTGGGCACCATGTACAAAAGTTTCTATTTCTGCTCTCTTTAACTTTGCTTTAATTTCTTTAATTTGGTCTAAAGATAATTCTCTTGCTAGTATTAGTCTTTTCGCACCCAATTTTTCGTAAAATTTAGCAGAAAGAGAATTAGAAATGCTAGCTTGCGTTGATATGTGAAAGTTCAAATCTCTTTCTTTTGCTAGTTCAATACCACCAATATCATGGATTATAACAGCATCAACTTCTGCCCTTACAGCTTCATCAAGAACTTTTTCTAATAATTGTATTTCATTTTCATAAACGATGATATTTGTGGTTAAATAAGCTTTAATATTATTATCATGACAAATTCTTACTAATTTATCTAAATCTTTCAGTTTTATATTATCAGCAAATATCCTCATGTTCATTGATTCGATGCCAAAATAGACAGCATCCGCGACATCTAAGATTGCATTTAAAGATTTAAAGTTTTTCAAAGGTGTAAGCAATTCAATCTCATTTTGGTTTGACATTATCATTAATAATACATTTTAATTACTTATGTGAAGGATATTTTTCTCTTTTTAAAAATATTTTATCGAAAAACATTTTTGAAACTATATCTATGAAATTGTAAAGAAAGAATAAAAATAAAAATTAAAATAAAAAAGAGTTTATATTAAAAACCAAAAGTATAAGATCCCCAATCCTATAAGAAACAAGACTCCTGCAAGTATATACATCATTAATTTCGAATGATTCTTATACGTGCGCTCACCAATTACTTCTAAGCGATCAATTTGGATGTAAGGATTTGGCCCTCTTCTATACCATCCTCTAATCCTAACTTTCTTTCCTACTTGTTGATCTGCGCGTGTTATTGCCCAGAAAAAATCTACGATTCTCAATCCAAACCTGTAATCAACATAAAGCAGACCAGTATCATCTTGAAAGAAAAGATCTTCCCCAAAATAATATCCAGGTATCCCCTTTCCTACTATGGTTCCTTCGATGATAGCAGGAATGGGTCTAACAGGAGATACATTTATTTGAGTTACTAAATCAATTACTTTTTTTGGTTCGAATCCCCTTCTGTACATGAATACTGTCCGTAAGATTGTAGCAAAACCCATCATGTAAAAAGCGATGAACCAGAGAAATACAAAATTCTTTACCGTTATCAATGAAAGTAAGCTTGGAACAATAGGAATCAATCCTATTATGGCAAGAATGCTGGCAATCGTAATTAACACGAACATCCAAAAAATTATTGCAGGTAATTTCTTTACAATTATATCTGTAAGGAATTTGCCGATCATTGATTTCCCAACTTGTTCTTCCTTGATTTGCCTTGCTTGAGAAAAATCGATCTCTATTGGTACATTATATTCCTCACACTGTTCGTTTAATCTCTGAATTCTACGAGCTGGTAATGGGTGAGTGCTAAACATTTGAAAATATTTTGCCCAAGGATTAAACAAGTCCCAACCTGCTGCTGCTTGAATTTGCTCTTTTACAATTGGTTTAGAACCATTATAAGATTCTATTGCTAAATAAGAGGCTTTCTTTGGATCAAATATTCCTAATCCTTTCAGAGCGTTTACTTTTGATGACTTTTTTTCGTAAATTTGAGCTTCATTCTCAACAGCTAAGATTCCATATGCTATTTTAACTAAAGCTGTTGATAAATAATTCGGATTTCTTGTCAATTCAGCAGAATGTTCATCAGCATAGTATTCTCTAATTCTACTAATGAATAAGGAAACAAGGTATCCGATCCAATATGCTATATATGATAAAACCGCAATTGCAAGTAAAGCTAATATAATGTAACTCCCTTCATCTTTACTACCCCTACCAGAAAATCTGACGGCATAATACGCCCAGCGAGCAATTGTTAAGAGGATTAAAGGAATTGCAAAAACGACAGTCATTAAGATAAAATCATTATGAATCACATGCCCTAATTCATGAGCAAGAACTGCCTTTTGTTCATTTTCATCAAGATATTGTAGTATTCCGTCGGTAATGACAATTCTGGCATTATTTTTTGTATGTCCAAAAGTAAATGCATTTGGATTTCCATCATGAATGAATCCGATTCTTGGCGTTTGAATTCCATATACGTCAACAACTTTTTGAACAGCTTCATGCAAGTGAGGAAATTGTCTTGCGAAATCCTCATATTCTATCCAATCAATTCGATAAATCCACTGTATGATATATGGCGAAATTAGATATTGAAAAGCAATAATGAGTACGGTAAAACCTATCACAATTATTAAAGATAATGGTGTATAAGGCAAAAATAATATGCTAATGGCAAACACGATGGCATATACTAAAGCAAATAAGAATGTAATTGAGATCGTGGATGCTAATTTCAATCCCATTAAGGAATCACCTTTTTATTAAAAATATTTAAATGTTATTTTAAAAAATTCTATTATTAAATCAAGATAATAACAATAAAAGTAACTATTAAAATCTTTACCGTACAAATTTTATT
>CAZIEC010000045.1:0-13371 GCA_964538145.1 uncultured archaeon | reverse complement strand
TCAGGTGATAATCAATAAATACTAAACTAAAAGTCATTTATGAAACTATTGATGGTTTTATTAAACAACAATTTTATCTTGGAGGAAAAGATATAATATTGGGGCGAACTCCCGATGTTTCAATCAAAATAAGAAATTCAGGATTAGTTATTAAGAGATTTAAAGATTTGTTTATGAAGAATTTAAATCTTTTCTTAGAAGGTGATTATTTAAGATTTATAGAAAAGTTTAAAGTAATAAAAGGAATGACCGATGACAAGATTAATGAAATTAATCAAGATATTCAAGGAAAATTTACTCATATTTATGATCTAAACCAATCATTGTTTTTAAGGCGTATTATTGTTTTGAGTTCATTAATTTCAAAAATTAGAGATATCAGTTTCTCGGACACCGTAAATGAAATAATTAATCGCGTTAAAAATTACTCTAATTCGAGTTCAAATGAAGATATTCTCTTCAGATTGGAAGAATTATTCATGAATAATGATGAAGATGTGTCCATGCTTTATGGCATTTCATGCTTGGATTATTTAGCAGAATCTTTTAATTTTAGAAAAGTAAATCGAATTTGTAGGATTCAAAAATCTAAATATATTAATCGTGTTGTAAATAGAATTATTAAATCAAATAATCATGATTAAAGAATGAAAAATTGTCTTTTTTTAAAAAATAGAATACATAGATTTAAAATTAGAACGTAATTATTTATTTTACAAAATAAGAAAATAATTTTTTTCATCAGTGTGTTCCATGGATGATGAGATAATAAATTCTAATTTAAATAAGTTTAATAAAAAAAGAGTTTCATTAGAGCAGGCTATTAAAAAATACATTAATCCAGGAGATAGAATTTTTATTGATTCTGGTTGCGCTGAACCATTAGACTTGACAAGAAAATTAATTGAATTGGGACCAACTCTTCCGGATGTTGAGATTCTTCACTTTTTAAGTTTGAGTGATTTAGATTATTATGAAACTGCTGGTGGTATTGAAGATTTATTTAGACATAATGCTTTTTTTATAGGAAAATCCCTAAGAAAATACATCAAATCTGGTCAAGCTGATTATACTCCAATGTTATTATCTGAAATACCTTGGTTATTTAAACTTGGAAAGATGCACCTTGATACTGCCCTCATTCAAGTCAGTCCTCCTGATAGATACGGGTTTTGTAGTTATGGGATTAATGTAGATATCGTTAAACCCATAGCAGAGTCTGCTGAATATGTAGTGGCTGAAATAAATCCAAAAATGCCGAGAACATTAGGAGATTCTTTCATTCATATGGATGATATAGACGCTTTTGTTGAATCCAAACACGATATTATTGAATTTAGTTATGGTAAACCTGATGATGTATCAAGAAAAATTGCCAAATTTGTAGCGTCTCTAATTGAAGATGAATCGACGATACAAATGGGGATTGGTCAAATTCCAAATGCTGTGACTGAAGAATTAATTGAGAAAAAAGATTTAGGCGTGCACAGTGAAGTGTTCTCAGATGGAATTGTGGACTTGGTTGAAAAAGGGGTTGTTACATGCAAAAAGAAGACTATCCATAAGGATAAGATTATATGCTCCTTTGTAATGGGTTCTAAAAGGCTCTATAATTTTGTAGATGATAATCCAATGGTCGAATTTCATCCTTGTGATTATACAAACGATCCATACATAATTAGCCAGAATAGAAAACAAGTAGCGATTAATGCAGCTTTATCTGTTGATTTAACTGGTCAAGTAAATTCAGATTCTATCGGACATCAATTTTATAGTGGAATTGGGGGGCAAGTAGATTTTGTTAGAGGCGCAGCACGTTCTAAAAATGGAAAGCCAATAATGGTATTACCATCTACTGCGGTATTACCAGATGGGACTGTCGTCTCTAGAATAGTGCCTTACTTACAACCAGGGACTGGAGTAGTAGTAACGAGAGGAGATGTTCATTATGTCGTGACTGAATGGGGTATTGCTTATCTTTATGGAAAGAACATTAGAGAAAGAGTTTTAGAAATGATTAATATAGCACACCCCGATTTTAGAGAAGATTTACTAGAACACGCTAAAAAATGGAACTATGTTTACTCTGACCAAAAATTGCCCATCTCTATTAATGGGAGAATTAGTATTTATCCAGAAAAGTATGAAACAAAACTTAAGTTAAAAAATGGAAAAACATTACTCATTAGACCAGTCAAGCCCACAGATGAACGAATGATCCAAGAATTACATTATTCATTGGATGAAAAAGACCGTTATTTTAGATTCTTTTATCCAGTAAGAGATTTTCGGCACAGTAAAATGCAACCAATGGTTAATATTGATTACACGACAAGTATGATAATAGTTGGAGAGTATAATGAAGAAGGAGAAAAACAAATCGTAGCTTTAGGAGCTTTTTTCAAATCAACCCAACCTTCTACAGCAGAATTAGCATTTGTCGTGCGCAAGGATTGGAGAGGGTTAGGAATAACAAAGTTTCTACTGAATTACTTAGTAAAGATTGGCAGAGAATTGAATTATAGAACTTTTACTGGTTCTATTTTAATGGAAAATAAACCAATGTTGCACATTATTGATACATCAGGTTATAAATTAATGTTCAAGAGAATAGAAGGTGGTGTCATAGATTTTGCCATTGATATTACGAAACAACAATGATTATTTGTAAATTAATTTTTCTTCATTTTAAAGCTTAAATATTAGAAGAAATATTAATTATTAATTAATTCTGGTCCTATTTTTTATTGAATTCCTTCTTTTATGTTTAAAATTTTTACAATCGCTAAGTTTGATAATATCTTGAAATCTTTAAAGCTAATTCTTCTTGTTTTTTCCAATCACCAAACAATACGCCCTTATAATTTAAATTCATGATTAATGTTTTAAAATTGCTTGTTATCTTTTTAATTTTAGATTTAGCAAATGGAGTGCCTGGTAATGGTATGAAGATATGACCGTGAATTTTTGCCCCCAATTTTATCAAATCATTCATTAATTTAATTGTTAAATCAACATCATCCTCATCTTCCCCTGGTAAGCAGAAGATAAAATCAACATATGCTTTCAAGCCATATTTTGTTATATTTTCTACGGCATTATAAATATCCTCAACTGAATGTCCTCTATTACAAAATTTTAAAAGTTTCTCACTCCCAGTTTGAGCTCCTATTACTATATTATCGTTATTCGCATATTTTTTGACTAATTTTAAAGTATCATCACACACGTGTTCTGGTCTTACTTCAGAAGGAAATGAGCCAAAAAAGATCCTTCCGTTATGACCAATTATCGTTTTTATTTTAATTAATAATTTTTCAACCAATTCCACATTTAATTCTTTTCCATCTTTTGAACCATAGGAAAAAGCATTTGGTGTTATAAATCTTATATCAGTTTTGTTGTATCGTGCCATAAATTTTACTGCATTGCATATTTTGTCAATGTCTCTATGACGAGGCGTTGTACCAAAAATGAATGAAGTTTGACAAAAAGAGCATGCAAAAGGGCACCCTCGAGTGATTTCGAGAGCTCCAAACCTGATATTTTTTGTAGGAAGAAGTGGATACTTATTTAAATCAATTGGTTTTCTCCTTCCAGTATAAACATATTCATTATTTTCATCAAATAAGGCAATTCCTTTTATATTTTGGATGTTTTCTCCATTATTTAGAGCCTTAATTAATTCTATAAACGTTTCTTCTCCTTCTCCGACAATTACAATGTTAATTCCCATTTTCAACGTTCCAAGCGGATCACCAGTCGGATGAGGTCCCCCAGCAACAATGAGAACCTTTTTACCAAAAGCTTGTTTAATATCAAGAACCAATTCTATGATTTCCCAGATTTCTGTTGTAAAAAATGAAATTGCTAAAATTATCTTTTGATATATTCTTGTTTTTTCGCTTAAAACCTTAAATAAATCATGTTTTCCTCTCGTAAAAAATATCGGTAAATTTTTTAGATCTTTTTCTATCTCTATAGCTCCCATTAAAGCATTAAAGCTGAAAATATGTCTTTTTTGATAGTAAATGATAAGTGAAATATTTTGCTGCAATGGTGTATTATAAGGTAAAGTTATTAATTAAAATCTAATATATAATTATAAAAGATCCTTTTCAATATAAAAATTCGAATTTTCAATTTAAAAAGTAAATAAATTCAAATAATCTTGAGAGTGTAAGAAATGCTTTTAAATTGGTTAATAGCTGAAAACATAAGCGAAGTAGGAATCTCTTGGTTCGATTTTTACTCAATTGGACATATTTGTTTCGGAATTGGCGTGTTTCTATTCTTCAGTTTATTCTATACGATTCCAAAAAACAAGGGATTGACTCCAATATTCTCTTTATTATTCGTTTTTATATTATCAATCATAATATTTATTCTCTGGGAAGTTTTTGAGAATATATTATTTCTCAAAATAGGATGGAAATTTGAAGGTCGCCCTGATAGCTTTCAAAACATGTTTACTGACATTTTATGTGGAATTATTGGAGCATTATTATCATGGCTGTTCTGTCATGAGATTTTTGTCAAAGAGAAAAACATTTGGGCTTATTATATTTTCGGCATAATTGGATTCACGCTATGGTTAGTTGTTTTCATGATCCTTCGTGCATATACTTATGGATACATTCCATGATGAAGTTTTTTAATCATTTTTTTAATTTATTTATTTTATAAATTTACTTTTTTTAGAAGTATGATATGAAATATGCCCGAATTTAATGAATATTTTGATTATTTTCAAGGAGATTTACCTATTATTTTTTCAGTGCCGCATGGGGGGGATTTTTTATCGAATAATATTCCTTCGAGGAAAGAAGGTATATTAGGAATAGATATTAATACAATTCAATTAACAAATTTAATAATTAAAAAACTTATAATGTTATTTGAAAATGAAGGATCAGTATACAAAAATCCATCTTGGATCATGTCAAAAATTCATAGAAGTAAAATAGATTTTAACAGAGATGAAAAAAATGCGTACTTTTCAGGTTCTAAGTTAGCAAAGCAATTATATGATTTTTACCATGGCAAATTACTTGAATTCATAAAATATAATTTAAATGAATTCAGTTTCTCGCTTCTCTTTGATATTCACGGTTTTGATAAGAAAGATATTCCCTTTAACTTTCCGATAGTAGATATTGTTATTGGGACTAATAATATGCAAACGATTATAGGGTATAATACAAGAAGATTTGAATGGAAAAATACAATAAGAGGGAAGATAATTAAATTATTTCTTAAAGAAGGTATTAAAATAGCACCTAATAAACCAGTAAGGAGAGAATATGTCTTAACGGGAGGTTATATAGTTAATAAATATGGTGCAATGAACATTAAAAATAGCATGACAATTCAAATTGAATTCTCTGACGATGTCAGAATGAACAATCTTCTTTTAAAAGAAAAAGTAATTTCAATTTTAGCCGATGCTATTTATCAAGAAATAATAAGAAATTTCATTCAAAAAAGAATAAATTGGAAAAAGAAATGAATTTATGGCTTAAAAATTAATTTTTTATTTTCAAATATGATAAAAATAATTATAATTTATAATTGCCCATATAAACTTCGTTTATTATGATGATATTGAAAAATTATTATTAGAATTTTTCATAAAGATTGTTTATTAGAAAATTTAAAGTCCCACCTTAATTTATATCTTGAAGATCTTATATTCATCTTAATCAATGAGAGATAATTTATATTAATTAATAGATCTTAAATTTTAATCTTAGAAAATTTGATTTCAATTAAATATTTATTTTTGTTTTACCATCTATCATCGTGTTTAAATGAGATAAATATGGGGTTAAAAATAAATGAGTGAAAAAAATTCGAGTTTTAAAGAGGAAGATATTTTTACGGTAATATCTCCGCTTGAAATAGATATTAATATGGAAGACATATTTTTAAGAGAAAAATATAATGATATTCTCAATTATATCAAAAGTTTGCTAACAAGTCAAAAAGATGACCTAATAAACCGATTTATGGTACCTCAAGGAAAACTATTAGTCAATGTTCCAGAAAATACGGATATTCTAGATTTTATAAAATTAATCTCAAAGAATTATTATTTGAATTATTTGGAATTGAATTATGATAATGTTTTTAAAAATCTTGAAAAGAACAATAATTTTCTTGATCACGTTATTAATAAAATTTTAAATGAAAATTTCCAAGAAATAATTCCAAAAATTGAATCAAATGCTAAAACGGATTTAAATTTGAATAATAATGAAATGGGAGATTATTCTAATATTTTAGTAGTGGAAGAGATGGAAAGATTTTCAAGTTCTAATGACAATATATCATTATTGGAATTGTTTTTAAGAAAAATCAAAAACAGAGGACGAAAAGCAGAAATAAAGAATAAGAACACGATTATATTTTGGATAACCCACGACATGAATGTGATAGAAAAAAACTCTGCTTTAATTTATGATGCATTTGATTTATTCATTAAAATTTCTAGATTAAACGATTTAGATCGTCAAGAATTCTTATCAAATTTCATGGAAAAAAATCCCCAGATTTCGTTTGATCTTGATTTGATTGTAAATCATACAAAAAACTGGGAGATAAAAGAACTAAGACAATTAATAAAAGTTGCAATTTTCAAGCATTATGTTAATTCTGAATTGAATAGTAAAACAAATGAAATAACTGAAACGATGTTGCACTTGATCGAATCAGGAGAATTCATTCCATTCAGTATTAAAACAATCCAAGCAAGAGAGAATCAAAAATCTAAAACCATACATGGTAATCCTGAAATGGGTTTTAATCAAGAGAAAATTCAACGAATTAAAAATTCAGAATTGTTAATGTCCGATGTTTTAAGAGAGATTCATTCATATAATCCTTCTGAATTCATTCTTTCTCAATTTTATGAAAAAGCCGCTTCGGAACATTATAATGAATTAATTTTAATTATCGATAAATTAAAAAAAAATGAACAATTGGAAAAGAATGATTTAAAGCTTTTAGCTAATTACCCTTTTATTATGTTAGATTCTCCAAGTGTTGCACAAGTTAATCTGGAAAAGGCTAAAAAAAGAATCGATCAGATTTTAAAAATGTTTAAAAATAATATTAGAGGAGATTAATTTATTGCCAAAAAAATCTTCAAAAATCCACGACGTGGAAAATCCAATCATTGAATATTCAATTGAGAGAAATTCCGTTTATATAGAAAAAATAATATTAGAAAACTTTCTTTCTTTTGAGCGTGATGAGGTAATTTTCAAAAATTCAAGAACAAAAAAAATTCCCCGTTTTATTTTAGTTATTGGTCCCAATTGGTCCGGAAAAACTTCAATATTCCAAGCCATTCGTTTTGGTTTAGGAAGTAATGAAAGGGATGATCGATATAAAAAATGGTCAGACTTTATAAGGACCGGACAAGATCACGCTATGGTAGAAATACATTTAAGGACTGAAAAAAATTTAATTAAAATAAGGAGGATTGTAATAAGGGGGCGTTCTCCATATTTCGAATTAAAAATGCCAAATGACAATAATTTTAGAAAAGTTCCTGCCGCAAAAATTCAATTTCTGATGGAAAAACTTGGTTATAATCCAGATAACCAATTTGCTTTTGTTAGTCAGGGAAAAATTGATATCATAAAAAACTTGAAGCCAGTTGAATTATGCTCCTTTTTAGAAGAGGGAATTGGTCTCAAGGGTTTAAGATCAGAAATCTTAATGCAAAAAACAAGAGTATCAGGGCTAAATAAAGAGCTTCACTCGCTAATGAGCAAGCAAAGTTTTGTTGATACGAGTCTTAAATTATTGGAACCCAAATTAAAGAGATTAGAGGATAAAAATAAATTATTGCAAGAAAAAAAGAAACTCCAAGATGAATTATTATGGGCAAATCGAAGTTTATTAGTAAAAAAGATCGAAGAATTAGAGACTAAAAATGTCGAATTAAAATCTGAGATAAAAAATGTAAAACTAGCTTCTGAAGACCTTTTAAGAAAGATCGAGGAAAAAGAAACCGATATTAAACAATTAGAAGAAAAAATAACACACGATTCGACTAAGTTAGGAGAATTGACTCAAGAAAAAAAGAGTCTTTTAAATGAGATAAATAAATGGGAAGAAGAAAAGATTAATGTAAAAAATGAAATTGATAAACTTAAAACTGAAATTTTAGGACTTCAAAAAGATTTAAAACAAGTGAAAGAAAAGAAAAAAGCCATAAACCAAGAAAACAACTACATTAAAAATAAAAAAAATGACATTAAAGTTAAAATCAATGATCTAAACAAGGAATCTGAAGAACTTAATAAAAAGATTAAAGAAAATGAACAGATTTACGAATTTTTTAAGTCATTATCAGAAAGGAGGGAAATTTTAATAAACAAGATCAAAGAAAATGAATCGCACCTTCAAACATTAACTCACGATTATGAAGAAATTTTTGAAAGCATAGATAGGATCAAGCATAAGCTGGATAAAAATGAATGGTTTTTAGAAGAACCTGGTGAAAAACTACGCTTAAAATTAAAAGAAAAAATAGAAGAATGTTCAAACGAATTATATGATCTTCAAATTACAATCAATAACTTGCAAGCTGAAAATACAAGACTTATAAATCAATATAAAAGATTTTCAGAATCATTAAGAAATAGAAGAATTATATTGCCTCATGGAATCTCTTTTCTAAAAGAAGAAATTAAAAAGAGGAGATTGAGTGTAAAAGGGCCAATCATAGAATACTTGAAATATGATGATGAATTGAGTTATGCCATTGAATCTATTTTGGGCGAACCATTGATGTATGGTTTCATAGCATCAGATTGGGATTCTTTTAATTTGCTGAAACGCTTAAAATCTAGTTGTAATGCATATTGCAATATATACTTGCCTAAGAAAAGGCCAATTGTCGAGAATCTTTATCCTATTAAAGCTCCTGGAGTTATTGATTACTTGGTTAATTTAATTAGAATAGTAGATAATGACGAAGATATAAAAAAAGTGATTTTCTCTAAAGCAAGGAATTGCCTCGTTATAAAAGAAAGGCAAAATGCTAAATACGTATATAGTGAATTGGGATTTAATGGAAGATGCGTTACACTTGACGGAGAACAAATATCCTCGTTAAAATATGTTTATGAGACGCCTCACTTAAAAAAACTAAAAGGATTCTTGAGTATTGGAACGCAAAAAGAACAGGTAGAGAATTTAGAACAAAGAATTAATGATATTTCACAAAAAATCGTGAGTTTCAAAACTAAACAGAAAGAATTGGATAAAGAACAGAGAGAATTAATCAAAAAAGAAAATTCATTCGATGATTTAATGTTTAGTTTTAATAAAATGCAAACATTATCCCAGAAAAAAAATGAGCTCTTGAAATTACAAAATGATCTTTATATTGAAAATAAAAAGTTGAATAAAGAAATTAATGAATTATCAAGAAAAATTGACTCCATAAAATCAAAAGTTGATGAAAACTTTTTTGATTGGACAAGAAGATTGCAAGAAATTCCTCTTGAAAAAAATGAACTATACGAGTATCTAGAGAAATGGAATGAAAAAATTGAAGTCAATAATGAAAGGTTAGAAGAGGTAATAACTAATATTAAAGATCTAAGTGGAAGAATTATAGTTTTAAAAGAAAAATTAGATGAAAAAGAACGATTGTTTAAAGAATCTAATATAAAAGCATTCAATATCATTAAGAAATTAGAAGACATTTCGAATGAGATTGAAAACATTACTACAAGAATTCAATCATTGAAAAAAACGAAAAATACCATTGAAAATGAGAAATCTAAACTGGAAAGAGAAAAGACATTATATGATCACGACCTCATGAAATTTAAAGAAACTTTAGAAAAAATTCAAGATGAGCTCTTAACTAGCAAGCAAGATCTTCATAGAATCGATAAAGAAATTGGAGAATTGGTCTTAAAAAATGTTTTCGAATTAAGACCAATAAATCAAATAGAAGATGATCTTAAAATAATTGATAAACAATTGTTGGAATATTTGGATGTAGATGACACATTACTAATTGAAAGGGATAATTTGGTAAAGAGCCTAAAAGAGATAGAAAAATATAAAGATAAAATACAGAAAGATATTAATGAAGCCATTAAGACTGAATCCCGTTTAGAGGATACATACAATAAAACATTCAAGACAGAACTTAACAAATTAACTTCAAAAATAAATTCCAAGTTTAATGAAGCTGGAATAAAAGTTTTTTGTTCATTACAACTCACGGGCGATTTTGAGCAACTTGGAATCCTTATCAAAGCTGCAACAAGTAAAAAAGATTTGAAAGAATGTACTGCATTGAGTGGAGGACAAGTTTCTCTCGTGTCAATTGCCTTAATTTTGTCATTATTAGAGATTAAACCATCTCCCTTATGCTTGTTTGATGAGCCAACCATGTTCTTAGACGATAAAAATTCTGAATTGTCTTATAGGATGATTAAAAATACTTTAGAGAAGCAATCAATACAATTAATAATGTTTTTACCTCGATCGATTAATATTTTATATTCACTTGCAGATAAATTAATCGGGGTGGTTAGAACTGATAAAAAAGAAGTATCGATGATTATTGAACCTAAAATAGTAAAGAAAGAGGATTAAAAATTGACTAATGAGAATCAATACCAGGAAATCGATCTAGAAAAGCTAAAAGAAATAATAAGGGCTTTAGATTCTAAAAAAATTTCTCTCTTGAATTTTAAGCTCTATAATCTTTTCCAAATTATAAGAAAAACCCTCAATAATTATAATTTAAAAGAAAATACGCTCTTATACAGAGAAACATGTGAATTGTTATCAAAAAAGTTTGAAGAGCTTAAATTATTAATTAATGTTATTGATTCTGATAAGATTTTTATGGAATTCTTGAAAACATCTCCAAAAGATGATGATATTGCGGAATTATTGAATTCTTCTTGGTTAAAACCATTTGAAATGAGTACTCTTTCTGAAAAAGAAATGTTATATAGTGTCGAGAAATATTGCAAGGAGAAAATTGTTATTCAAGGGATTAAACATTTATCCCAAACAATGCATGATCAAGAAATGATTTTAGAAGCTCCAAAATATATGTTTTCTGAAAAAATAAAAAATTATTATAATGAGATCAAATCCTTTTTACCGTGTAGATTGGAAGAATTATTTGAAAATGAGCAAAATCAGATTAAAATTTATGAAAAATTCGTGTATTTATTGCATTTAATTCAAATGGGAAAAATAAAGTATCAAAAAGAAACTAAATTATTTTATTAATGGTGTTCAAATGAATGAAATTGCGATTTTGATGCATTTATTAAGCAGAAGGAAGGATAATGATGAGATAGGATCTACTGAAAAAGAATTATTTAAATTTTTAAATCTAACAGGTAAATACAAGGAATTATACTTAAATGAACTACTATTAAATCTTGCTAATTACATCGAACCTTTAGGTCTTGAGTTGAAATATAATTTTTTAAATAAGCATTGGTTCATTACATTCAATCCTATAATTTCTGACATCATTAAATCAACTCCCTTTGCAAGTAAGCCAAGCTTAGCAGCAACATTATTTTCCATAATTGCCTTATGTTTTAAAAATTCTGGAAAATGCAATTTGACTGAAATTTCAAAACTTAGGAAAAAAAAAGTCTTAATTAATGATATTAAGGAGTTAGAAAAATTAGGGTATATCTCCTTTCTTAATAAGGAAAAAACAGAACTATTCTTAACGTCACGTGTTGCTTATGAATTAGATCTTAATGATTTGTTGTTAAAAATCTCTTTAAAACTTAAAAAAAGCACATCCTTATAAATTATATGGAAATTTTTAATGGGAAGTAGTGATTTTTAACAACATTTCCGCTACATGGTCATTATATTTCTCCACATCTTCAAATCCTTCTATGGATTCACCGCATGTAATGAAAAATTCCCCGATCTCAATCTTTCGTTGTTTGAAAAAATCAGCAATTTCTTTCTTTATCTCTTCTAATTTTTGTTCTTTATTATCTCCTTCTAATAGGTCTACTTTATTTATACAGACATAGATTTTATCTGGAAAGAACCTAACATCATTGAAAAATTCAAACTGGCTTTTCAAATCTCTATCTAGCGAAAAAACAGCAATGATTTGAGTTGCTATTCGAGAAATTGTAATAATTCCCATTTTAACGACAGCTCTCTTTCGATCTCCTCCTGGTGCAAATATCGTATGAGCCCTATTAGTATCAATTTCTCTAAAAACGACTCGATTTGGATGAATTGTTTTAGTTGCTTTTTCATCAAGAGAATTTTCCTTATCTCCACTCGGAACAGTTGCTTCTCCCGAGAAGTCCACCTTCACTACAGCAGCCTTGATCCCACCTTTAACCTTTTCAATCGTTCCCTTGTTCAAGTATTTAACAAATAAGCGCAAGATTGATGTTTTTCCTACAGAAATATCTCCTAAAAGTCCTACATTCGTCAATAAAATCCCTCCAATCGCTATTTTGTCACTCAATCATTTTGGCTCTCTAAGTTTTTAGTGTATTGGAGCCCTTTTATAATATTTAATTATTTTTATTATTTCTTAGAACAAAATTAAATTAATTATAGATTTAATCTTAAAAAATATTTTCATGTGTAATTATTGTAAGCTAATAATATTATCTATATTTGAGAAAATCTATTTTTTCTTGAAAGAAAGTAATTAATAAAGAGGTAATATGGTATATTTGATCTGATAAATGCCTCGAAGCCCTCTTATTCTTCCTAACAAATCCAAAACATCCTTGTTCTTTCCTTCTACTAAAAATAACTCAATACAATATTTGTCTTTCACATGTCGATGTATATCTTCGATTATTATGTCATTATATTCATGTCTTAACTTAGAAAGTTTTAATTCAATATCGTGTCTTTCAAATTCACTAACTATAATTATTGTTGCGAAGACCGTGTCCTTGCTCTTAATGTTAATATCGTAATCGAGGATTAATCCTCTTATTGCATCCCTAATGGCTTCAGATCTACTAAAATAGCCCCTTTTTTCAACTAATTTTTTCAAACTATCGACCATTTGATTAGAAAGGGATACTGATATAATCTGCATGGATATGAATACCTCAAATCTTACTATTTATACCCATCATTATTAATTAATTATAATAATATTAATAATATATTATTAATTTTAACCTCAAATTTAGCACAAATATAATAAATAAAAAATTATTTGCTCTATTTAAACAGATAAAAATTGATTTATCTCTTTTTGAGGTAATTAATAAAAATGAATGTATTTTGCGAATTATGTGAAAGCTCAGCAATTCAAGAAGAAGAAAGTGATCTTGCAGAGAGAAAAAGAAATCTTAAATTAAT
>CAZIEC010000044.1:0-16240 GCA_964538145.1 uncultured archaeon | reverse complement strand
TCTCTAACAAATTCTACATTTAAAAGGATTTCTGGATCATGCCTTAAATCAGGGTCATATTTATGAATGTAAACCATTAGATAAGGGTTTTCTTCCAAGAGTATCAAAGTATTTAATATTTCTTCAAAATAATTAAATGATTCATGAAATCTATTTGGATCTTGAATATCTATAACATAAATTAATAAAGTAGTATTTAAGAAATATTTCTCAGGATTTTTTAAATAATTGCTTCTATATTTTACCTGTCCCCCCAAATCTAAAACAAATAATTCAACATCAGAATTCTTAATCTTTATATGCCTTCTTTCAACGCCTTTAGTTGGTTTGAGAGATAATAAATCCTTCAATCCTAATTTGTCTCCAAATTTCGATAAAATTGCAGTTTTTCCAGCATTATCTAGCCCAGCGACCACGACTTTTTGAGCATCAATTTCAAATCCTGCTTCTTTTTTCTTTACAGACAATATTATTGAACTTATTTTTATGAGTTTTTCTAAAATTCTTTTGAAATCATGATATTTTTTTTCTAAGTGTTCTAATTTACTTAATTTTTCCTTTTCATTTTCATTCAACTTTAATTTTTCCTTAGATTCATCTAAGTTAAGGTAATATTTAAAAATTTTATCTTTTTTTAATTTTGCAGCACTTTCAATATCAACTATTTCAAAAAGTTCGGTAAGTTTGCTTGCAAGTTCTTTATTTAAAAAATTATATGAAGATATAGGGATTTTTAAAATATCATCTATTGAATTTAATTTATCAACTTTAATTTTATCTTGTTTAAGAAACTTGATAAAGGAATTCACGATCTTGGAAATCTCGGTTGACATGATTATCTAAAAATAATACTTATATTTTTAAATTTGGATTAGATATCGTTTATTTCATTCTATTAAATACTATTTAATTAGATAAGGATTTAAATTTTAACCATTCGAATTATAATGTGATTAACATTTAAATACTTTTTTGATTTTGTATAATATACGAAATATAATTATCTCCAATTACATCTTTAAACGAAGTTAGAGGATATGCCATCAGATTATGAGGATGATTCATTTTTTAGCGAAAACGAGGAAGAATATTGTTGTGATAATCCTAAAATAAGTGAAGAAGATGGATTTTATGTTTGCCTAAATTGTGGATTTGTACATGGCAGAATTTTGGATGATTCACCTCGTAGAGCCTTCACGCAAGAAGAGATTCAAAAGAGAAAGAGTAATGAAAGAGTATATAGTCCAATAGGACCAAGAACGATAATTCGAGGAAATAGAGACGCTAGAGGTACTTTACTTAGCCCAAAATTTAAATCAAAATTTAATAGATTAGCTAAAATCCATCGATCATTAACAACAAGCTATGAAAGAAATCTATGGATTGCTTTACCAAATTTGCAACGATTACAAAAAAGATTAGCAATTCCAGATACAGTGGCAGAAGATGCATTGCGAATTTACACTCAAACTGTTAAGAAAAAATTAACAATGGGAAGGAGCATTGACACTTTACTTGCTGCTTCAATATTTTGTGCATTAAGGGTTCATGGAATACCAAGGACAATCGAAGAGATTACTAAAGTCGCTCAAATACAGAAAAAGAAGGTAATAAAAAGCTACAGATTGATACTAATGGAAGTCTTACCAAACATGAATTTAAAAGTCCAGCACTTTACGCCTGATAGATATGTTGATAAATTCAATGATGAATTGAGATTATCGATGAAATGTAGAAATGTAGCAGTCAAAATAATCGAAAAAGCTCGTGAACACGGATTTAATTCTGCAGGAAAAGATCCAAAAGGTATAGCAGCAGCAGCAATATATTTAGCTTCAAAAACATGCAATGAAAACAGGACTCAAAAAGAAATATCTAAACTTGCGAAGGTAACAGAAGTAACTCTCAGGATGAGGGTGAAAGATTTAATGAAATATACCAACATGATTGAGTAAGCCATATCATTCTTACATCATTCTATTAATTCAATTTCTTCCTTAAATAATGGCAACTCTTTAACAAGATTCTTGATTTCCTTAACATATTTTGGTAGATTGTTAGAAAGTGATTTGATTAAAACTTTTAGGCTTCTTAATGGAAGTGTATCTTCAACTATTTTTTTATTAAGTCCCAATGAATTGAGGTACTCATTCAAGTTTGAAAGAATTTGAACATGAGAAGATTTGGCTTTCATTAATGTAAGCCCGTGCAATAGGATGAGGATCGAACTCATTAAAAAATCCTTGCGTTTAGCTAACGCTAGAGAAACCTCCATGTACTTTTCGCTTGCTTCTTGATATTTTTTCTCTTTTAAAAGATTTAGTATGTCATTGTAATATCGTCTTTTAAGAGCTTTTCTTTTTCGTAAAAGATCTTCTCTTTCTCCTCTTAGATCTATAATTGCTTGTTTTATATTTGCTAATTCTTGCTCAATCTCCATCACGAGAATATTATCAGTAATAGTTTCTTCTTTTTCCATGATTTCCTTTTTTTCTTCTTCCGTTTCTTCAATTTCTGGTTTTTTAGCCAAAAATAATTCTAGAAATTTCTTTTCCTCTTCGAAAATATTAAACTTTTCAAGAATAGTTTTAATTCCAAATTCAATTCCAGTAAAAAATTCACCTTCAAATGCTTCAAGTAATAACTTGAAGAATCTTATCTCTAAAGTTTCATCAATTTTAAGATAATATCCCTTTAAATGCTCAATTTCTTTATTAAATAATCTTATAGCTTCATTAACGTTATTAACTTTAATCTCTAACAATGTTGCCAATATTAAACTGAGGATAGCATGTTTGAAAAACTTTTTCTCTGCCAATTTTTTAAGTGATTCTAAATAATCTTCTTTGGCATTAATGAATTTTTTCCTGGATAAATCTTCTAATGCTAAGCCCCAATAATCGCTTTTCATTAATTTTCGCGTGGACTTTTCGCTCTTTTCTATTAATAGTTTTTTTGCTATCTCTTTTATTTGATGCATCAATTTTTCTTGCTTTTGTTTTTGCAATCGCTTTAATTGTTCTGCATCCAATTCCGTGATATCTTCGCTAAGCAATTCTTGTAATAATAATTCTTCCTCTTCAAATAATGGCAAATTCTTCATTAATTTAATTGCCTTTAGGTAATTTTTATCATCTTTTATATATTTTAGATCTACAATATACTCTAGCAATCCGAATGGGAAAGTTTCTGAAATTAGTTGCCCAAATCCCGAGAGTTGATTTTTGATTTCATTTAAGTATATTTTAATATCACCTATTTTTTCTTGTTTCAGAAGAATTAAACCCAATACTGCTAATGAGATGCTAGCTAAATCATATTTTTTTATTTTTATCAATCTATTGATCGAATTCTTGTATTGCTCAACTGCGTCATCATACATCTGATTTTTCAAGAATTCTAAGGCTTTTTCGAAATGTACTCTTTTCAATGCTTTTCTCTGCTTGAATGCCGCTTTTTTATCATTTAAAGCCTCTCTAGCACGATTTTCCATTATTGATGCCATTTCTTCGAGTAGCTCTTCTTTTCGGCTTGCTTCTACCTCCTTTAACTTTTCAGTTCTTTTCTTAGTTTCCTTTTTCGATATTTCGGCATGCAATTTTGATCTTAGTGTACCATCTTGTATTTTTTCATTAATGGCATAAGCTGATGAAAAATCTTCATATTTTAGATAAATCTCAACCACATTCTTGTATATCTCATCAAGATTCACGTTTTCATCTTCTAAATATGCTTTTGAAATGTTAAGAGCTTTTCTAACTAACATCATTGTCCTATTAATTCCTTCGAGATTTTCTTTAGTCTCAATTATATTCATTGCTTCTTTCTTTATTGCATCAATATATAATCTGCTTATCCGTTTTGCTTCCTCATATAACATCTGATTCCTATAAATTGCTCCAGAAATCTCAAAAATCTTATTTGATTGCTCAAAACTTCTTTCTTCCTTAATTTCCATTAATTTTTCTATTAATTTTGGAAAGATTTTTACCAAATACAATTTTTTATTATTTTTTGAAAGTTCACCAAAATATTTAAAGAATAAATTGAAAACCTTTTCGTTTAATAATATTTTCAATGCTTGCTCAATCATTTCATCATGTTCTTGATTCTTTCCGATCTGCTTGTAAAATTCAGCTTGTTTTTTAATCAAATTGGCTGCTTTGATTATTTCACCCTGATTTTTAAGTGTTTCTGCCTTATTCAAGACTTTTTCATTTAAACGTTTTATAATTTCATTTTCAGATTCAACAAATAATTTTACGACATCTAATCCCTCTCTAATAACTTTTAAAGTTTCTTCCTTTACGGTGATTTTATGTTTTTCTTCAATAGAAGTACTTAATTCAGTTAATTGTTGTTTTAAAGAGAAAGAACTGATCTTATTCATTAATTCAGTAGCAACACTAAATTCTAAATCATCCAAAAATAATTTAATTAATTTATCTAACAATATATCGATGTTTGTTTTATCAATATCATACGATAACCATAAATTTTCTATTTCATCGAAGGTCTTTTTAGCATTCAGTTTATCCTTAAGGTCTATATATTTCTTTAATAATTCGATTAAGACGGTTTCTAACTTTTTCGAGAATTTTTTTAGATGATCAAATAGCCCTTCTCTTTGGTAAACTAAAATTGCATGATAAAGCTGATCTCTTGCACCAATAAAATCTTTTTTTTCTATTAAAAAATCAGCTACTGCTGAAATTTTATCTGCAATTTCATTTAAAGTATTGATTCCTACATCATGGGGCAAATTATCCAATATATCGAATGCTTTTTCTACCTTACAAGCTGAAATCCACGAATTTATGGCAAGTTTAAAAGCTTCTATTTTAATGGATTGATCTTCCAATTCAATTGCGGACCAGTGGGCTGCTGCTAAATATTGCCTTGCTGCTTCTTCATATTTACTTTTATTAAACAATTTATTTCCTTCCAATAGCATTGATTCTGCATATAATTTCTTAAAATTGATCGCTTTTCTTCTATCTACATTTTGGAGTATTTTTGCCGCTTCTAAGTATAAATTAGCTTTAGAATAAAGCAATGCGGCTTTTTCACTCATTATGTACATGTCTTTTCGATTCAAGATTTCTGCAATCAAAGCAGCTTTTCTAATTGCTTGAGCCGCATAAAAATATTGTTTTTGCTTGAAAAAATTGTTTGCTAATTTAATAAGAATTGGAAATCTCATCCATGCATTTTCTATGTTTAATGGAGTATCTCCTGCAATCATTGCCATGCATAAGCATTGAATTGCTTGATGAAATTCGCGTGGACGCAAGTTAACAAAACCCTCCAATTGTGGGTATCTCATCCATAAGTCTTCCAATAGTTCATTAACAGGAATGGGGATGATACCCTTAGGATCAAAATAGATGACAACCATTGGTAGATTTCGCTTTACTGAATTTATAATTGGAAGGATCATTTCAAAAAATTCGACCTCTTCCTTATTTGTTGGATTTAAGAAATAAATAATGCCATCTACGATTGGAATGATCTCATCATAGTCAACGTTTATTAAATCTGTAATTACATCTATTTCTAGGTCGCACATATCTTCAAGTACGGAGATTTCTCGGTAATATTCGATGTATGATCCTTTATCTTCTCCTTCTTCGTTAAAGGCATAAGATACATAAACGGGGGTAACTTCTGGAGAACCTAAGATTAAAATCTTGAAAATGTATCTCATTGTAATTTCCTATTTTAATGTTTTATTCTTATTTTTTATTTTGGTTTCAAACAATAAATTCTTCAAATTTTTAAAAATATTATTATTATTAAAAGTTTTAAATTTAAAGCTTTAACTTATATAATAAGATCTTTTTGATTTAAGAAAATTTTGCCTTAGAAAATTTTAAACGTTTTGTAAAAATTCATGACGACCGAGTCTTCAGAAGATTATATAGAAAGAAATTGTCAGATCGTTAAGGAAAGAATGGTTGATCAAATGATCCATTCTTTAAACCTTGGAAGAAAATTAGTGGAAGAAGAATTAGATAATGGTTTTCTTAACTTTATTTTTAAGCCGGTTATAATGGCTTTTTATGATTATTGGTCTCAAAATGATGCCAAACATGGTACCATGAAACAGATTCAAGTGACCTTAGAGGCAGGAAAGAAATTAATCCAAAATGGATGTTCTGAACAAAGTTTTAAGGAAATTTTTAATCAATATTTTCCCAAATACCTTAGATACGATCAAACAACAAGGCAATGTTATAAGAACCATCCAAATTTTGAAAGATTAAAAGAAATCGCAATGAAAACATTTGAAAACTACTTAAAAGAGTTAGCTACACTTTTAAGTGTAAAGGAAGAAGTTAAAGATTACCCAGAATTATGTAAAAAAGCATTTATATCAAAAGAAAAAGCCCGAGAAAACTTACTAAACCAATTAAAACTTACTGAAGAAAGCATTAAAATAGTGGAAGAGGATCCCTCGATCTTAAAAGTTCCAGTGGGGAGAAGAGTAATCATCAGAGTATTGAGAAAAGGGTTTGAATTAACTAAAAAAGAGTTCATGGATTCTATATCAGAAATTTATGAATTAGATGATTAAATTATTAATTCCATGAATAATTTTATTCTAATATATTATTAATAAAACTTCACAACTTCTATTATTTAAAGGAGATTTTTTACATTTTACAATGAAAAACGATGGTTGTTAATTCATGACTGATTATGTTGAAAGAAACTATAATATCTTAAAACAAAAAATGATTGAACAAATGGAACTGTCATTAAAATTTGGTAGAGACTTAGTAGAATCGGAATTAGATGCTGGTATTTTTAATGTTCTTGTGAAACCCATAGTAAGATCATTTTATAATTATTGGAGCGATAAAGACGCAAAAATAGGAACAATGGAACAGATTAGGATAACTTTAGATACGGCAAGAGAATTAATTAAGAATGGAGAAATAACAAAGGAGAAATTCGAGCAAGTAGTCAATAGAAATTTTCCAATATACTTGATGAATGATCAAACAGATAGACAGTGTAAAAAGACTCATAAAAATTATGAAAAACTAAAGGAGATTACTAAAAAATGCTTCATCACGCAAGTAGAAGAAAGCATATTATTTTTAAGCGTGAAAGATGATGTTAAAGACTATAATGAATTATCCAGAGCTGCTTATAAAACTAAAGAAAATGCTTATCGTGCGCTTAAAAGGCAATTAGACTTCAATGAAGCGGGCATAGAAATTGTAGAAAATGATGATAGTATCTTAAAAGTACCAGCTGGTAAAAATATAATCTTAAAAGTTCTTAGAAAAGGATTTGAATTAACTAAGAAAAAATTACTCGAAGAATTAGATGAAATTTTTGGTAATTAAGTTGATTAAAAAATATATTAACTGCAAAATATTCACTTATTAAAATCATGTCCTTATTGGAAAGTAAAGCAAGAAAGAAAGAAAAATTAACTTTAAGAACAATTTCTTTGAGTATTTTCAAGGAGATTTTTATCATATATAGTTATTTTTATATTTCTGAAAGTTTTGGATCGATTTCAACACCTTTTTTGACTGAAAGCACTTTTTCAATTCAATTCAGCATTGCTCTATTCTTGTTAACATTTTTTTCCTTCTTAGCTGGACCAATACATGGGTTTTTTTCTGGATTTTTGGGAGAATTATTATATCAAACAGCGTATTACAGTGCAATTCACTTTGAATGGTGTTTTATCGTAGGCTTAATTGGTCTACTCGCAGGAATATATAAATATAAGCCTTTAAAATATCACCATGGAATGAAGGTTTATTATACATTTCTAATATTATTGATTAGTTCATTTTTGCTGATGTTCTTAATAATTGGGTTTGAATTAACTCTAAGTCAAGGAACAATCTCCTTCGATGATATCTTCATTAATATTGGATTTAAGTATTTCATGATGAGTTTAATATCAATCGTTTTTACTATTCCGATTAGTTTAATCATTTATGATAAAGTATTAGCTTCGAAAGAAAGACAAGTTTATTGGACTTTATTGACACATCATACCATCGCAGAAAGTGATCACACTTTTCACTTAAAATTTGGGCGCACTCGATTTTACTTTTGCTCTCGATGTTCAGGAGTCGTCATTGGAGTTTTAATAGCAACATTTATAACACATTACATCGAATTGGTTACAAATGCTGTTATAAGCCCGGAGATCGCAGTTATCCTCTGCATTTTTTTACCTCTTATTGGAATGATCGATTGGGGTACCCAAAGATTAATGTTGCGCAAGAGTACAACGAGATTAAGAATTTTTACAGGCTTATTAATAGGGTCAGCCCTTCATTTTCTATATTTTACTTCTGTATATTATGTTTACATGATAATAATAATTGCTATTTACTTTGGAATATTATTTCTCCTGATTTATTTAGGAAATAGGAAATTATTAAAAGAAGTACGAAAAGAAACCAATGAATTAGAGAGAGGTTGATGAATTTCAATTTTCTCTAATTAACCATATCTTAGAAATGATGAGCAAGATATTCATTCATGGACTTGAATCTTCTGGAAGGGGTTTTAAAGGTCAATATTTTAAAAAAATTTTTCCCGATATATTGACCCCAGATTTTACACCTTTTTCAGAACAAATATCAATAAGTGATTTACTTGAGATAAGGATGAAAGAATTAGAAATGCTGCTAAATGAATCGAGTGAATTAATTATTATAGGATCGAGTTTTGGCGGATTGATGGCTACATTATACGCATTTCGATATCCAGAGAAAATTAAATTATTAATTTTATTAGCTCCGTTTTTATCACCAAAATTTCTAAATTTAAAAAAAAACAATGAAATTAGAATTCCTACAATCATTTTTCATGGAAAAAATGATAATATTTGCCCCGTTGAGGAAACTAAGAGAATAGCGAGAAAGATTTTCCCAAATTTGACTTATAACATTGTAGATGATGATCATTATTTAAGAAAAACGGTTCAAAGTATAAATTGGGTTTCTTTAATTCACTCACATTAATAAAAAATAATTAAATTTAAACTCACAATGCTTTTGTAAACATTGGACTATAAAATATTTTAATAATTTTCAATCTATTTCTTAAATGTCAATAAAAATTTAAGGAAATTTACATTACAAGAATGATTTTTAATTATTTTTCAATAAAAAGTTAAAGAGATTTGCCTCAAAAAATGTTGTAAAAGTTAAATAAAATCTAGCATATCAAAATGTGAGAATCATAATGAAAGAAAAATTATATATATGTAGAACCTGTGGATTCGTGTTTCCTCAAGAATTAGCTCGCTTGATCGAGAATAAAACCCAAGTATATTGTGAAAAATGTGGTACCCCATTTACCTTACCTGGCATCCAATTTCGTCCATATAAAGCTAAACAAGAAAAAAAGGTTCAAATTAAAGATACTTTAAAACTAACAAGCACTCAGCATAAAAAACTCGTGCGAGCAATAAAAATTTTTGATAAATTTTCATACTTACCATTTTTGATATTTTCTTGCTTTGCTTTAGTAGGAATATCCCAAATATTCATATCATATGAGAATATTTTACCGATAATAAGCAATCATATAATGATACCAATTATTGGTTTATTAATTGTAATTCATGATGTTCAATATACTTCAAGAAAGATAAAGAAAGAGGAATTTGATGATATCTTCTTAGATCCTCTGATTTATGGGATATTGGGTTTATTCATTTTTGGTTTAAGTGTTTTTATTTTAATAAAGGGAATACTGGTCGTAATTTTAGTTTCATTAAAAGGTGAAGATGTATCTTCAAAAAGTTATGATTTAGGAGTCAAAGGTAAAAAATCCTTGAATTATATTTCCACTAAAGCAGGCTTTTTAATATTAGTAATAGGAATCTCTACTTTATTTGAAAAAAACTTAAATTTATGGGTTATAAGCTTAGTATTTAACTTGATAAAAGAGCCACTGCACTTTATAAATATTATTTGGTTAAAGTTCATGGCCGTAGGCATCGTTTCTTTATTTTTAATTATTATAGGAGCCATCATATTTGCAATTGATAAAAAATTTAGAGAGAAAATTGATAAGAATGATGTACTTGAATTAAGAGATAACATTAAAATTTTAATAATTGGAATTATTGGAACGGTTTTTTTCAACATTGGAATTATAATTTTAATTAAAGCAATCTTAATGTTAGTTTTAAGGTCTAGTAAACCCCCTCAAAAATTAACTCCCATCCCACCAGTGAGCATAGCAGAACTCAAGCGAGATCATGTAATGAAAAAGGAAGATTTTGTGAAAGAAAGTTTAGAAAAGGAAGAAATTGTAGAATTATCTGAAGAAAAACTAGATAAAGCCATTATTAAGGATGAAGAACCCCAAAAAATGGTTGATGACTATGATAAAACTATATTTGATCAAATAGAAGAAGAAGCTGAACCAGAGTCTGTTTCTAAGGAAATTAATTTAAAATTACATGATTCTTTCTTGCCAGGAAGAAATGAAAACGAGAAAAAAGTAGTTAAAAAATATTTTTCGAAGATTTTTAATGTATTATCTAAAAGCATTCGAAAAAAGATATTAGATTTAAAGATTCCAAGGAAAGACAAGAAATTATTAATAGAAGAGTTAGCATTTCTAACTGAAAAAGAACAAGTTAAATATATCGAAGCCATCGAGGAATTGTATAGAGAAATCCCCAAAAAGTTAATAAATAGGGTAAAAAAACTACCCAAGATGAGAGAACATCATTTTAATGAAATTCTTGAACAATTGAAACAAATGGATAGCCAAGAACAAGTGGAATATATACAATTTTTAGAGAATAATTCAAAATGAGAGAAGAAAAGGAAAAAAATGTCACTAGAAAAGCGTAGAGAGCCAAAGGAAACTGAAAGTGAATCAATTCTTAAAGAAAGTAATTTTAGGCAATTGGATTTCACGCCATTAGAATTGAAAAGAGAAAAGAAGGATGAAGTTATAGAAAGAGAGATTATAACTGAAGAGTTAACGGAAATAGAAAAAGATATTTTAGAAATTGCTATAAAAATATTAAAATTAAAGAGATATAGTATTTCATTCGATATTCAAGGAAAAACTAAAGAAGAAGTCCAAAAATTTCCAATAATTGAAAAATTATATGCTGCTTGCATCTCTAAATTAGCTTATAAAAAAGGATATAGTAAAGAAGATATTTTTTTAGGCATTAGAAATTTAGAAAAAAAATATTGGATAGTCACGAATGAAAGAAGGACTAAATTGGAGATTCTAGAAAATGAAAGATTAATGTCTATATTAAAGTTTATAAATAAATATCCTGGCATTCACGCTCGTAGTGAGAAAATTGAAACAGAATTAAAAATCACCAGAACTCCTTTTTTAAAGCATGCAATCACATTAGAACGTTTCAAGTTAATTAGATCTAAAAAGATAGGAAAAACGCTTCATTATTTTCCAATAAATACACCTGAAGATTTTGATGAATTAAAAGCACTCTTTACAAATTCACTTGTTGTAAAAATTATTGAATTGATCCTTAGAGATAAAGACATTACGATTTCAAGATTAGGAGAAGAATTGAACTTATACTCTGGAACGATTCAATATTACATTAAAAAATTGAGAGATGCAAATATATTAACAATACAAAAACAAGATGATGAGTCAAAAAAATTGATCATAGATCAAGATTTATTGAAAAAATATAATGAGGTGTTTAAAGACCCTCCTTTTGTAAAGATCATTAATGAACTTGAGCATATAAGTTAATTAAAAGCTCTAATAAACTAGAAAATATTCTGCATGAAAATTTAAAATTTTTCAATTGAATGCAGCTTAAAATAAGGCTAAAAATCATTATTATAATTAAGAAATAATTTTCTTAATGTCTGGTAAAGAATTTATTAAAATTTTTATTGAATCATCAATGCCTTTTTCCAAATCTGGATGTATCTCTTTTGATTTGAGAAAATCGTTTTTTGGATCTAATGGAATATCAGAAACGGATAATATTGAAGCGCTTTTAATATTAAAAAGACTACTTAACAATAGTAAGATTGAAGATTCCATGTCAATTGAATTTATCTTGAGTTCTTTCATTGCCCTGATAAATTCAAAATCTTCACAGAACAAGGCGTCCGTGGTCCAGAGAGCGCATTCTTTAACCCTTGAACTTCCAATAATGGTTCTTGCCTTATTTAGTAGGATATTTTTTATATCTTCATTTGGTTTCACGATGGGAATCGTTTTATTTACAATAGAGAGGTTATTTATAGTTCCAAATGGACTATCTGCATGTTCCATAAAATTAAGTAAACTCGGATTAATGCGAATGTAATGAGGAGTGACGCCATCATCGCAATAAATTTTACTAGGTATAATGATATCACCAATGTTTATTTGATTAAATTGATCGGGTATCCCTCCGCATACATCAACCCTTAATACTGCCTTAGTCTTGCATCTTTTTAGAGATTCCATCAAAATCGCCACATTTGGGCATCCTATTTGTGATCTAATAACGCTAACTCTAACCCCATTAAGAAACCCGTTATAAACTCTTCCATGAGTTATTTTATTCTTTAATTTTTGAACAATTTTTTTAGCTACATTTTTTATGGCAGGAAGGATTACAATCTCATTTACATTTGAAGGACTTGTTTCTAAGAACATTCGGACGATTTTTTCATCAACGCTGATGAATTTCAAGCCAAAATTTAGCAATTCACTTTTAATTCTATTTAACATTTTTCATTCATATTTTATTTTTTTAATATCCACTAGATAAATGAAAATTATCATAATTAATGAATCATTTATATTTCTAAGTAATAATCTTTAATACTTAATTAAAATAACTTAGATTATTACCGATGAAACTATTATACATTACTAAGTTAAGATTAGTTAAAAACTCATGCGATATATTGAAGATAATAAAATAACAAATGAATTTGTGGAACGATATACCAAAACCACGTATAGGATAGTAGGAGAACATAGACATTCTGCTATAAAACCTTGTCACTGGCTAGAGCAGAAATTAATGACTGGTAGAGAAAATCGTAACTGTTATAAAGGAGTTTTTGGTGTTCAAAGCCACAGATGCCTCCAGAATACTCCATCAATGCCTTTTTGTAACCATCAATGCGTTTTTTGCTGGCGGGATTTAGAATTTGGCTCTCTTGGAAGTAAATTTATTGTGGAACCAGATGAACCAGAGTCTTTAATTGATGAGATGCTCCGACACCATCGAGATATTATAAAGAATCATTTACATTTGAGGAGATTCTTAGATAATTATGAAATCATGATCGATATTCTCACCTTCATGGTTAAGGAGAAAGGGGTTCATAGTTTAAATTCTCTTTCAAAGAATCTACATATTAGCAAAACTAAAATTGAAAGAGCAATAAATCTCTTGAAAAATCAAAAATTTATCAATGCCACAGATTTTTCACTGAAAAATTTCAAAATAGATTCTGATATTTCTGATTGCATTAAGACTAGAGATGAAGTCGAGAAATTAATTAATCTGGAACTAACTACTCCCGATGAAATCATTCAAGCTCACACTGAAGCATTAAATCCAAATCATGCGGCAATATCGCTTGATGGAGAGCCTCTACTTTATCCTAAATTGAGTGGATTAATAGAAGGTTTTCGCAATAGAAACATGACAACATTTGTAGTCACGAATGGAACTACACCTGAAATTCTTAACAGTTTAGAAGCTTTACCTTCTCAATTATACGTGACTCTCCCAGCACCTAATGAACAATTGTATAAGAAAGTATGCCGCCCCATGGTAAAAAATGGTTGGAAAAAAATCATGCAAACTTTGGAACTACTTGAATCTCTAAATTGTAGGACTGTTATAAGATTAACAGCCGTAAAAAATCTTAACATTTCAGAAAAATATGTTCGAAGTTATGTTAAAATAGTTGAAAAAGCAAATCCAAATTTTTTTGAAATCAAAGGGTTTACATTGCAAGCTAAAGCACTTCTCATTTCTGATCGCTTGAAAGCGAACAAACCCATTCAATATTTCTTTCCAGAATTCTCTGAATTAAGTGAATTTTCTAACTCCATTGAGGATTCAAGTAATTTCAAAATTATTTATACTAATGAACCGAGTAGAGATTTTCTTTTCGCAGTAAATTGGAATCCGAAAAAAGACCCTAAAATAACAATGCCATGATCATTTATTCTGCGTAATGAATAGTTTAACAATTTTAAAAGTCATTTTTCGAATATATCCTTCATTCTAAATTAAGATTTAGTTAACATCATTTTGATTTTTCAAGATTGATTCATTTAAGTTTTTCATCATAATTTTTTTGAATTTTTTTAACATTTTTTCACATGTATGATGAAAAATCTCTTGAGATAATTTATATAAAGGATCTCTCCTTTTACCGCTTAACATGTATCTCATCTGTTTAGACTTGGAAGGCGTTTTTACGCCAGAAATTTGGATAAATATTGCCTTAAAAACTGGAATAGAAGAACTGAAGATTACAACTAGAGATGAACCGAATTATGAAAAATTAATGGATAAAAGAATTAAAATATTGAAAGAAAAAGGAATAACATTAACTCAAATTCAAGAGATAATTAAGAACATGGATTTACTTCCAGGAGCTAAAGAATTTATCGATTGGTTGAGAGAAAATACTCAATTTATCATAGTTTCAGATAGTTTTATCGAATTTACAAAACCTTTAATGAAAAAATTAGGATATCCCACAATTTTTTGCCACGAGTTAATAATTAATGAAGATAATTTCATCGTAGGATATGAATTAAGATTGCGTGACATGAAGGAAAATACTATCATCGCCATGAAAAAACTGAACTTCAAAGTTATTGCCATAGGCGATTCTTACAATGATATTGGAATGCTTAAACAAGCAGATTTAGGGATATTATTTAATCCTCCTTTAAATGTCGTGGAAGACTATCCTCAATTTCAAGTCCTGAACCATTATGACCAATTAAAGCAAGTCATTTCAAATTATTTAGGATTACATGAAGAGGAACTAGCTTATTACAATATAAAATAGAGTAAAAAATAAGATCTTGATAATCAATATTTTTTCTTTGATAAATTATAGTATAAATTAATTATCTTTCTTAAAGCTCCTAAATTTATCTTTTTCAGAGCTGAAAATTCCAAATAAGGAATATTTCTATTGTTTTTAATGTTATATTCGCTTAAATTGACCATTTTAATACCAAATTCACGAGCAACATTCAGGAAAAGTTTTATTGCTTGATTCTTATCGAAATTAGAAATTTTATCGATCTTATTGAATACAACTAAGATTGGAATGTTAAATTCTAATAAGAAATTAATAAGCTCAATGCTCAGTGGAATGGTTGACTTATTTTTGAAGTAATATTTTTTTAACTCATCTTCAATCCTTAAAATATTAATGACTACAAGAGCAAAAAAATAATTATCATGATGTTTTTCAATATGCTTAACAACTTGTTTTTTAACGTGTTCTTCTCTTCTATGGCTGACATTTTTCATGTAACCAAAACCAGGTAGATCAACGATATTATAAGGTAATCCGGGCTGTGAAACTGGTTTTATTAAAAGAGTGCTTCCCGGAGTCTTGCCAATCTTTCCTTTATATTGTTTTGGATTCGGGAGCAAGAGCCTTGTAATTGAACTCTTCCCTACATTAGAATTTCCAATGATCAATAAAGATGGCTTTAATTCCATTGTTATCAAATAAAAAGTAGTTGCATTTTATAAATTTAGATATCTAAAAAATCATCTTTAAGAAATTCTTTAAACATTTTTTTCTTTTCCTGTTCATCTATATGAGGCCTCCTACTGATTGGAGGTCCTATTTGCTCCAATAATTCTTTTAATAAATCAGGATTGACATTTAACTTAAATTTTCCTCCTCTAATGTATCGTATCAATTGTTTTTCATTTAAAGTTAATCTTAAGAGATAACCAAGACCAAAATAAAATTGATGTTGAGGTATGGGATCTATGGGGCTTTTACTAGTGACCTCCTTTAACATTTCATATAAAATTTCCTTGCTCGCAACATTATCTTCTGCATTATTTACAAGATAATAAAGAGCATGATACCATATCTTATCCCGCTTATCTTTTGCGTGGGCTATAAATTTGTCTGGCGTTATTATTGCTTTTTTTCTTTCTTCTTCTCTTTCTTTTAACTCTTGCTTTATCCTTTCTTCTAATTCAACAGATATTTTTGAAGATATTTCTGTAGAA
>CAZIEC010000043.1:12573-16586 GCA_964538145.1 uncultured archaeon | reverse complement strand
ATGTCAGGTGGTAGGTTATTAAATATGACAGAATTAGAGAAAGAATCTGATGGTATGATTATTGCTGTGGAAGGTCAACCAGAATTACAATTCTTCAAGGAATATTACGGATATTTAGAATATTGGAATCCTGAAATCCAAAAGTGGGTTCGTGGTTCTACATTATATCCAATATTGGGTGGAAATATTTATTGGGCATTGGCTCCATATATGACACAAGTAATGCCACCATTATATCTCACGAAAGGCTCAACAGGAGAAGATCTGGTCAATAATGGAGAAGGAATAAAAAAATACTACGATGAGATAACATATAAACCGTACGAGGTTATTTTTAAAAACACGACAAATGGTAAATGTCTCAAATTTATAATCGATCCTCAAACTGGGAGAATTTTACAAGGTACTGGTTGGATGTTCTCAATGACAGGTGGAAATTTAACATGGATATTTAATTCTTTTTACCATAGAAATGAAACGATTTTTTCATCAGATGTCAATACTGTAAATTTCTTGGATGTTCTATTCCCAGATGTTACCTTACAATATAATTTAAAATCCAATTCTACGGAGAATTTTCTAAGGACTTCATTGTTAAAAATAAGCCCTACAATAATGGAATTAAATGAATTAAATCCATTGTTCTATTGTGATTTTGCCGTTATGCATAATGAATCTATTTTGAATACTTGAATTTAACCTTATTTTTCTCAGATTCATTAAAACTAAAAGATATATCGTTTAAATTATGGATATGGAACATATCTGGAAATAATAATTGGTCTTTATTCAGTATGAGTAATAATTTTTCATATGTTGTAAATTACTTAGAAAATTACATTGAAATCGCATTTATAACAAGTCCTACTAATGAAACCATTCATTATATATTTGCTTTTACATATGAATATCTTGAAAAACCATCTCCGCTGGTAGCAATTCCGGGACCTCAAATAATTTTAATATTAATAACCTCGATATTAAGTCTTATTGGATTAACAATAATTTCAAGGAAAAAATCAAATATTATATAAAATTCTTTTTATTTTTTTTCTAATCATCTAAAAATCTATATTTTAATTCATGTTAAGTTAGATTAAATGTGTTAATTTTTATAATTATTACAAAATGATAAGGTGAAAAATTATTTCTACTAATAATGGCATTTTAGAATACTTTAAAAAATCAATGGACGAGATTTCTGAAAAAATAATCGAGAATAAAGAAAATCTTGATGAGTATTGTTTAAAGAAATTTATTAATTTGTTAATCAACGCAAAAAAGAAAGAGAGAATTATTTTTGTATATGGCGCTGGAAGATCGGGTTTCATTGGGAGATGCTTTGCGCAAAGATTAATGCATTTAGGATTTAATTCATGTTTTGTGTCAGATGCAATAACTTATCGCTATACAAAAGAAGATGTTTTGATTATAATTAGTGGAAGTGGAGAAACAACCTCACCAGTAGCTATTGCTAAAAAAGCGAGAGAAATTGGGGGTAAAATCGTATTATTTACAGGCAATCCACAAAGCACGATAGGAAAAATCTCGGATCTCTCTATGACAATAATAGGAAAAAGTAAGGACGTTGCTACATCACAAAAAACTTATGCTCCTTATACAAGCTTATTTGATATCTCAACATTGGCAGTTTTAGATTCTATTGGAGGTATTTTAATGCAAAAACTAGGCATTTCCGAGGAATTCATTGACAATCATCATGCATCAATAGAATAAAATCAAAAATCATGATCAAATTCTATAGTTTTTATCTTCACGCAATTTTTTTAAGGTTGTTATATTCATTATATCTTCTTTCATGTCCTTTCCTTTAGGAGTTTCTAAAACGCCTGGATGATTAATAAACCGTTCATCTTTAAGGAAAAACTTGAAAGGTTCCTTTCCAATCTTACCCATTCCAATATGCGTGTGTCTATCAATTCGAGATCCCAACTCATTCACGGAGTCATTTAAATGAAATGCAAAAAGAAAATTTAAGCCAATAACATCATCAAACTCATCCCACATCTTTTCATATTTATTTTTAGTAGTAAAGTCATATCCAGCAGCAAAAGCATGGCAAGTATCGAAGCAAACTCCTATTCTTTTTTTATTATTCACTCTATCAATTACATATTTTAGTTGTTCAAAGGTATATCCTAAATTATTACCTTGTCCTGCCACGGTTTCTAATAAAATTTTTACATTTGAATTTTTTGTTTCAGCAAATAATTTATTAATTTGTTCTGCGATTCTAGCTAATCCTGTCTCTTCTGACTCATTATCATCTTTGGCATTATATGTCCCTGGATGAATCACTACATATTCTAATTGTAATTGAGTTGCTTTGGTTAATTCATCTAACATTGCATTATAAGATTTTTCAAGTTTCTCTTCATCCGAAGTTGCCAAATTAATTAAATAACTATTATGAGAAAATACAGGCCATATCTCATCTTTTAATTCTTCCCTCTTTTGTAGAAAAAGATCAATTTCTTTTTTTTCTAAAGGTTTAGAAACCCATCCCCTTACATTTCTTATAAATACTTGGACGGTTTCACATCCTAGCTCTTTTCCGCGCTCTAAAGCTTTATATTTCCCTCCCGATACAGTCATGTGCGCTCCTATTCTAATATTAAGGACCTCCAAATAGTGATTCTCATTAATTAATTATTTTTAATAATTTAAAATAATAAAAAAATTTAAAAAATTAATCCTTGCTAACCTCATAGTCTAAAGAATCAATTATTTCTACCATGTCTAAGATTTCAAAACCCATTTCAAATTTTTCATTAGCGTCTTTTAAATTGGTCTTACAAAATGGACAAGTAGAAGCAATTATTTGGGCACCGGTCTTTTTAGCCTCCTCCAACCTTTCCTTTGAGACTTCAACAGCCCAATCAGGATATCCAATTTTCACACCTCCTCCTGCTCCGCAACACCAGGCATTTCCTCGATTGCGTTCCATCTCCACAAATTTTATTCCTGGTATGGCATTACACGCTATTCTTGGATCTTCATACACGCCCATGTGTCGACCAAGATGGCAGGGATCATGAAAAGTTAAAGTTTTTTCTAAACTTGACTTTATTTTTAGCTTTCCATTCTCTATTAAGTCCTTTATTATCTCAATTGTATGAAATACTTGAAAGTTTAATTCTCCGACTCGCTTAGGCCAATCTTTTTTGATAGTTCGATAACAACCAGCACAAGAAGTTATAATTTTAGTAGCTCCAGCCTTTTGAAATTGAGCGATATTATAGTTAATGAAATCTTTAACCTTTTCAGTTTGACCTGTTCTTATTAATGGGCTACAACAGCAATGCTCATCAATTAAAGTGAAATTTATGCCAGCTCGCTTTAAAAAATTGATAGTAGCATCTCTCAATTCTTTCTGTCGATAATTTGAAGTACATCCTATAAAATACACCCATTCTGCTTCTTCTGGTAAATCATGCTTTTCTCTAAGCTCTTTATTGTCAGAATTAATTTCACCATAAGGATTATAATAGTTGGGATTTAAAGTGCGATTTAGTAGTTCTTTCTGCCTTTCTGGACAAAATCCTGCCTTAACAGCTTCTTCTCTAGCAGCTTCAATAAAATCAACTAAAAACATGTGGAATTTTTCAAACTTACAATTTTCTGTACAGTTTCCACAAGTCGGGCAAGCGTATAATACATTAGCAAAATTTTGAGTCCAAGAGATTTCCCCGCTTATTAAGCCATATATCGTCCACATTCTACCACCCGTACTATAAGTTTCAAATCTATATTTTTTATAACTGGGGCAGTTAAAATAGTAAAAATCACTCGTAAACTTGCAATAACCACACCTAAAACAACGGTGAACAATATTTTTCCAATCCAATTCCGCTTGAACAGTCATTTTAATCAGGCACCTCCCAATTACCTGGATTCATTATATTATTTGGATCAATCAATTTCTTGATAGATTTCCACAATTTTTTATAACCTGGATCCATCTGTTTCATTATTAAACCTTGAGCTACTAA
>CAZIEC010000043.1:5629-12473 GCA_964538145.1 uncultured archaeon | reverse complement strand
CAAGTTCTAATTTTTTTCTTAGGATATAATTTATAGGATAATTTTGTAATAATGCCAAGAGTTCCAAACGAGCTAATGAACATTCCAATTAAATCGGGAATTGGACCCCTTGAAAACCAAGAATCTGATACTGCACAAGAACCCAACTTGCAAACTTCTCCATTAGAAAGCACTACTTCAATCCCATTTACCATTTGGCCGTGATCTCCATATTTTTGTGATAAATAGCCAGAGCCAGTAATAAAAGCATTTCCAGTAATAGTAACAGAAGGAGGAGCATCGGGCATTGAATTTTCTAAATCGGGATGATGTTTTTCTAAATATGATTTCAATTGTCCGGTTGTTACTCCAGCTTCAATTAATGCATACCGACTTAGTGCATCTACTTTTATAATTTTATTCATTCTTTTCATGTCCATTACAATTCCTCCTTTTACTGGAATTGTTAAGCCACTCAGAGTTAAGCCGCCCCCCATTGGCACGATGGGGATTTTTTCACGATTCGCTAACTTTACTATCTCTTGGACTTGTTCAACGGTTTCTGGTAAAACGACAAAATCCACGCTTCTAGGTATCGAAGCTCCAGGATCTTGAGAATATATATATAGATTCTCCTCACTATCGGTCGCAAAATCCTTTCCAACAATTTTTTGTAATTCTGAAATAATTTCCTTCTTATTCAAAATCATTCACTTGAAAAATGAATTTTAATTCATTAAATTTAATATAATAAAAATTCGAATGAAAAATATATAAAATTAATATTCTAAGTTTTTTAATCTTACAATTTCTAAAAATGAAATTATTAGTGAAGTCTAAAGGTAAAATACTCCTAAGAATATTAGGTTCTCTTTTAATATTAAGTTCATTTTTTTATATCATTATATTTGATTTCTATGCTGTAAAATTTGATGAAGTAAATTGGATATTAATTATTATAATACCATTAACTTGGTTCACATTTTTTCTATTTCAAAAAATTGAGAATAAACATGTTAGAAGGCATGAAAAACTCATTAGATTGGCCATTGCCATGATCCAAATATTAATTACAGTAATATACCCATTATTTATAAACCAGGTTCTAACATTTTATAATATTCTTTTTATTGAAATTTATGAGCTAATGCTTTTAATAACATGGTACTTCTCCTATTCTATATATAAAAAGTTAAAAATCATATCCCTAATCGCCATTATTTTTAATGTTTTATTTTTACTTTTATTTTCAATGACCTCTCTCTCCGTGCTTGCTCAAAATTTCAACTATTTATTAGCATTACTCATTTCCATTCTTGGGTTTACATTAATCATTTTCATTGAACTAATAATGAAAATGAAAAAAGAATTTAGATATCGATAAATAAATAAAAATTAGAAAAATGGAACCTTTTCTATTAATAAATTTATTTTTCAAGTCGCTTCCAGAAATTTCTTAGCTCTTCTTTTTTAAAAGTAAATGTTAGATTGGTGGGAGGTAATGGTTCTTTCTTAAAAAATTCTGGGACATCGTTCTGATCTTGCGTTATTCCTGCTTTTTCGTTAAACTCAATCTCATTCTTGAGAATTTGTTTTCCTAAATCAATAACATCATCAACATTCAAATTTAAACCATGCATTGCATTAATTGCTTCCGTGATGATTATCATGTTCTCATAAGAAGGTCCTATGAAATAACATAGACCAAATGCATCACATAATACCGTAAATATCTGCAATTCATAGGAAAGTTCCAATTTGAAGTCATTTTCAGTTAATTTGCCATAATCTTTATTTTGGCGTGGTACTCTCTTTGGGATTGCTGCTCCTGCCGTGTGATCTGCGCCCATCGGTGTTGTAGCAAAAGTAACGCCCATTGCTTTTAATACTCTTGGATCATATGCTGGAAGCCCTTGTCCCTTAACTTGAGGCACCCTTTTTGCATTTAATTTTTGACCAATATTTCGCACGCCATTTCCATAAAGTTTTCCTGTCTCTGTATTGTTTCTTATTTCATTATCTAAAATATTTATGACAGTTTCAGCATCACCCCAATCTAACTTTCCACAATCCATTGCGACTCCAATAGTTCCGCCAAATTCAATAGTATCAATACCTACATCATCGCAATAATGATCAATTTTGGCTAAACTATCGAGATCATCAATTAGAAGGTTTGGTCCATTCAAGGTCATTGTTTCATATTCGAGTGAAGATGTCACATGCTTTCCATTTTCATCAACAAAGAGATTGGAGCATTTTATAACGCAAGTTGGAGAGCAAGACAATCTTTTCTTGCCTCCTCTTTTAATTACTAAATCATGAAGGGTTTCACCTGAAACCTTTTGAATTTTATCAAACGAGCCCAAGCTAAAATTCTTAGTTGGAATGCCACCTACTTCTGAAATTATACGCATGTTCAACGAAGTACCAAATATCGAAAAAGTTTCTTTTGATTTGGCTAAATTTTGCGCGAAAGGTTTAGAAACTTCTTTAAATTTCTTGATATCATTTATTTGAACTTTAGAATCCTTAGTTGGCTTGATTATTATTGCTTTAATGTTTTTTGAGCCCATAACAGCTCCCAAGCCTCCTCTAGCAGCGTGCCTGCTTGGATATCCCTCCAAATCATTGCAAGATATTGTTGCTGACCTCATCTCATGTTCTCCAGCCGGACCAATTGAATAGATGCCGACATTTTGACCATAAATCCCTCTTAGATGCTCATGCAATTCATAATTTCCCATTCCTTGAAGTTCTGGTGTTTTTTTTATGATAATTCCCTGGTCTTTGATGAGAATTATTTTTAAATCCGGAGATCTGTCCTCTAAAATTAAAGCTCTTATTCCATGTCTAGCTAATAACATTGCACCCCGTCCTCCTACATTAGATTCTTTTATTCCAAGGGTTAAAGGGCTCTTAGCACCTATAGATGTTCTTGCAGAATTTGGAAAAGAACTTCCGCATAAGATTCCATTAGCAATGATGAGCTTGTTTTCTTCTCCCAAGGGATCGCATTTAGGATTGACTTCATCGTTAATTAGGATTGAAGTTAAACCCCTCCCTCCTAATAAAAAGTATTTTGAATCTCTTGTTATTTGCTCCTCTGCTATTGAATCCGATCTCACATTAATTCGAACTATTTTCATAAGTTAAATTATTTTTTAAAGATTTTTATTTTTTCTAAAATTCATTCAACCGTGTTGGTTAAAAAAAGAAAATTAAAATTTATTAAAGTGAATGATTTTCTCTAAAGGTTTTCTATCGGTTACTTCACTTTTCTCTTTTAAGGGATATCCTAAAGGAGTGATCCCCAAGACTCGATATTTTTTTGGTATTTCAAGAATTTCTTTTACTTTATTTTCATCAAACCAACCTATCCAACAAGTTCCTAAACCTTCTGCAGTTGCTGCCAGCATGATATGCTCAAAACATATTCCAAAATCTACGGGATAATATTTTTCACCGCTACTATTTTTACCAGAATCGCTTTCAGCTATCGCACCTACAATGAACATGGGGGCATTTGAAAACTTCTTGCGCTGTCCTATTGCTTTCCATATTTCCTTTACTTTTGCTTCATCCTGAACAATGATGTAATGCATTCCTTGCATGTTTGCCCAGGTCGGGGCTAATCTAGCAGCATTAATTATCTTCTCAATGATTTCGCGTTTTGGCATTTCTGGTTTGAATTGCCTATAACTCCTTCTTTTTTTAACAACTTCATAAAATTCCATTTTTTAAACCACTCTTCTGAAATTAATTTTGTTTTACTTAAATGAACTAATAAAATTTTATCAATTTCTCGAAATTATTAAAAATTTTATTATTTTTCTTATAATTTAAATATTGATAATTAGAAGTTTTTTAACATGATGAAAACATTTATAAATAAAATTGTTATATAATTATCTTATTAAACGGGAAACAACGGCTATTTTTATGAAGTCATATCTGACAAGAAAAGTTATTGTTAATCCTCATTAATTAGTGATATATAATGAATAGTAATTATCGCAAGTTGCTCAAGATCAAGGAAGATGATATTGGCGAAATTATTCAAGAAGATTGCTGTGATAATCCTTGCCTTGAAGAAAGAGATGGCAATTTAGTTTGTCTTAATTGTGGTTTAATTTTACAAAGAACCTTTGTAGGTAATGAAAGAAGAGCATATACAGTTGAGGAAATTCAAAATAGAAGGAGATGTGAACCTCGATGGCGCGATTTTGGACCAAGAACAATGTTGCCAACTGTCAAAACAGATTCAAAGGGTAAATCAATTGGTCCAAAGGAACAAGCTCTCTTTTCTCGTTTATCTAAAATACAAAACTCTTTAATCTCATCAATTGAGCGAAATTTTTGGGAAGCAAAACCAAAGCTCAAGATGTTAACTTCTAAAATGAACATTCCAGAATATATTAGCGAAACTGCTTGGAGAATTTATAGCATTGTTGCCAAGAAAAAACTAACAATGGGACGTTCTATCAACGGTTTTATTGCAGGAGCGATGTATGCTGCCATTAGAGTTCATAATTTTCCAAGATTATTAGATGAAGTGTGTGAGGCCTCATTGACTCCGAGAAGAACAGTACATAGAAGCTTGGCAATGATTATTCGAGAGGTCTTGCCACAATTAGGACTTAGATATCAGCCAATCACGGCAGAAAGCTTAGTATTTCGCTTTGGAAACGAGTTAAATTTACCAATGAAGATACAAAAGGAAGCAATTGAAATGTTACGTAAAGCATCTGCCCACGGTCTTAAAAGAACAGGAAAAGATCCAAAAGGTCTTGCTGCTGCTTGCATCTATATAGCTGCAAAAGCTGGATCTATTAGAAAAACTCAATCTAATGTCGCAGATGTTGCAAAGATTACAGAAGTTACATTACGCTCACGTGCAAAGCAAATTAAAAATATTTTGTCTTCTTCTCCTTAAAATCTATTTTTTATTTTAAATTTTAATTTATTTTAGAAGAGAATTTTTAAAAATAAAAAAAAGATACATGAATTATCTGGTTTTTTAAGACGAAAGAAATTCATTTAGAAGTTCAGAAAATGATGAGATTCCTTTAATCAGAGAAGGTAAAATAGATGGATCAATATTCATGCTTGGGGGAGAAAAGAAAGGCTTAAGGTGTTCAATTAATTTTTTGATGTAAGAATTAAAAGGTTTTTTATTGATGTAATAATGGGCCCTTGTTAAGCGTGAAAATACTCCATAAATCGCTCCAGCTAAATAAATAGTCCTAATTTTCAATTCTGGTATCGAAGGATATGTATTTAGAATATTCTGTACTCTTTCATTCAAATCAATAAAAAATTCTTGGGGAGAATTAATGTCATCTCCAAAAAGAGTCTTAAAACTTGAAAGATCCATGTCTTTTAACACCCATTAAATATTTCATAGGAAAGTATATAAACTTAACTCAAAAAACTTAAGAATATTTTAACAAGAAAATATCAAGAGAATTTAAAAAATAGTGATATTCATATTTTCTTGATTAAAGATGTAAATCGAGATGTCTTTCATATTTTTAAAGATTCTATTTAAATTAAAGAAATCATAAAAAAAAATAATGAATTGGGTTAAATTTTAATATTTAAGTTCAATTTTACTTAGATCAGTACCTTTAGTTTCTTTTATATATTTTATTGTCAAGAAAACGTTTAAAATGAGGGGGAAACTCATTATCATGAAAGCAATTCCTAATCCAAGAATGAAAGTGAGCCCGCTACCTATTAAGAATCCAGAAGTAATTCCAAAAGCATTAATGAGTGCTCTTACACCCATACCTGTACCTCGTTTATCTGTAGGAACAATCTCCATTAAAACAATCCTTAATACGATGGTCAAACCATAATAACTCACGTAAGCGAGAGCTGCTCCTAAAGAAACTAAAATAAAAGTTCCTTCAGTAAGGAACGATCCAATATAGAGCAATATAGAAGCTAAAGGCATCAAGACAGAGAATAGATGGAGCAATGGGACTCTTCCGATTTTATCTGCTAGTATTCCTGTCAATAAATACCCTAGTATTAAAGCTATCGCTATAACGGTGATTACAAGATTTACCTTTGATTCAGGCAAGCTAGTGTTCAAGTTTATAAAACTTTCTGCAAATTGAAGCATGAAAAAGTTTAATCCAGCAAAAAAGCTCATTATGAGTAAAACGATGAATTCAGGCTTAATATTTGATTTGAAAATGGCTGCAATATTTTTTTTCAAAAAAATGGGCGGAGTTTCTCGAGTTTCAGAAGATTTTATTTCTTGATACTTGGAAGTTTCTTTTATCGTAAAAATAATAATTATTGCTAATGGTATCCCTAGCAAAATTGGGAAAAGTGTCATCCCTCGCCACGACCCTACTGGAGAAGTTTCAGTTATGAAAATTGAGCGCAATGTAGGCATCATGATAGGTCCCAACATGCCACACATTAGAACTATATTAATATATGAAGCTCTTTTTTCTGCTGGGGCTTCTTCATTTGCATAAATTAGCCACATGTCCGAACTGTAGAATAAATAGGTTGTAAATAAGAAAATTGTATAAAACATTATGTTGGTAGAAAGTGCCAAAAAAAGCGCAGAAATCCCCATTCCGAATGTGGTAATCGTTAACATTTTTTTTCTTCCAATTTTATCTGCGAAATATTGATTGAAGAACACCATGTACATGCCAATTGAAGCTATTGAAGTACATAAACCTAAAATGGCATTAGCTTGATTTGAAGGATATCCAGATAAGAATTCTTCTATGATCTTTGATGGAAACGAACTCGTATAACCAGTACTATATGCATCTAAAATTTGTACCAACGCTAAAATGAAGAACAGAAATATAAGATATTTTTTTGAATGTTTTAT
>CAZIEC010000043.1:3270-5529 GCA_964538145.1 uncultured archaeon | reverse complement strand
ATCAATTTCATTGTTTCATTATAATATTTTAAATCAGCAGTATTTTGACCATCTGGTCCACGCACGTGGATATGAACAACGGATGCTCCCGCTTCATAACATTCGAGAGCATCTTGAGCTTGTTCTTCTGGAGTAATCGGTAAGGCTGGATTAGCCCATTTTCCATGAATTCCGCCAGTAATAGCCACAGTTATAATTAATTTTTCATTTGATAAAAAATTCAATCTCATTTCTTAGAAACACTACCTTTATTTCATTATATTTTTATTATTGATATTTTAAAGCTTGAATTATTTATATCTTTGATTTTTTAATCTAATACAAGAAATTTTCAAAATAAATTAATAAAATGGAATAATAACGCGAAAAAACGGCATTTAAAAAAGAATATTATTTTTTTCTTCCCCAATTATAAAAACCTTTTCCAGTTTTTAATCCTAACTCTCCTCTTTCAATCATTTTTTTTAGTTCATCTGGTGGCTTGTCATCTTCTTTTCCAGTTTCTTTATAATACGACATTTCAACGGAATAAACGGTATCCAAGCCCACACCATCCATCATCGTAAATGGTCCATATGGCATTCCCGTGAAAATCCTCCAAGCTTTATCCACAGTTTCTATATTTGCATGACCACCTGCCCATATTTTTAAAGCTTCTTTCTTAACAGCTCTCCAAATTCTATTGAAAACAAATCCAAAACTTTCTTTTTTTATAATGAGTGGCGTGCATCCAATACTTTCTATCCATTTGATTCCAATATTGAACGTTTCATCACTAGTTTTAGTACCTCTCATGATATCTGCCATGGGGCGAGCAGAAATGGGAGGATAAAAGTGGATATTTAAAACTTTATCTTTTCTTTGGACAGCATCTTCTATTCTGGATATTGGAAATGATGAACTATTCGTTGCGATTATTGCATTAGGTTTAGCAAAATTTTCAATCTTTCTAAAAACTTCTTTTTTCAATTCCAGATTTTCAGGTATGGCTTCTATAATTAAGTCCGATTCTTTAACCACTTGGCTCAAATCTAATAAAAAATGAATGTTTTCTATTAAGTTGTTTTGTTTTTTTCGCCTTAAAGTTGCTGAAATGAATTTTTTCGAATTTTCTAAGACATCTTGATTGATATCATGTAAATATATAATATAACCATGAAGTACTGATTGTATGGCTATTTGTGTTCCCATGAATCCAGCTCCTATAATTCCAACATTTTTTATTTCTATACTTATTTTTTTCTCATCTCGATATGTAATTATAATTTTTAATGAGAAATATTAATGAGAGGCAGTAATTAAAATTATGGCACTGTGAAAGGTCAAAAATTCCTTATTTTTATTTATAATATAATAAATTAATATTTACACTAACGAAAATAATATTTTTATAAAAAGTAAGGAAAAATTATCTATTTCTTATTTCCCTTCATTGCAGAAAGCCATCGTAATCCCACGCCGCCAAAAATTAAACCAGAAATTAAGAAACAACAAACTACTACCATGAAATAAAACCAGTAAATTATTCCTAAAATTGGCATCATTGAACCATCATAAATTATTTCAAATAAAGCAAGGGAATTGGACATGTAATTAATTTTTATGCGTGCTATTAAGTAGATATATTCCATTTTAATAAAAGCAGCACTTACTACAAAAACACCTGTAATTAACAAGTATCTAGCAAGATCTATATCATCCATTTTTTTTTTAATGCTAATGAGAAGATAGCTAAATGAAAGAATGATGTATAAGATAATCACTGATAATAAGAAATACCATAAAATATAAGCCTGGAAGACAAAATTTCCCGATAAAGATAATAGGTCATATAAATTGCTGTTCATTGAATCCAATTTAATCACTATAAAGAAGCTGAATAAAAAGAAGATTATTAATTCAAGGATAGTTATTACTAAAAATCCGATACTAAATAATTTTAAATATTTTAAAACAATTTTACGTTCCATTCAAACCAACCTTATAAATTTAAGAAGATAATTTATTATAAAGTGAAAAATTATCTAAATTTATTAACTGCTAATAAATGTTTAAATAAAAATATTGCATAAATTTATTTTTGAATATATTGAATTATTAAAATTAAAACTAACAAATTCAGATTAATTTGAGCACTAATAAAAAAAAATCTCAAGAAAAAGTTCCTTGCCTTCATGAAAACCTAAAACAGGAGGCGGGTTATATCGTATGCAGGGATTGTGGTCTAATTTTAGATGAAAATGTAGATTTTGATTCTAC
>CAZIEC010000043.1:2014-3170 GCA_964538145.1 uncultured archaeon | reverse complement strand
CATTTTACTTCAAAAGAAGATTTTGAAAAACAAAAAATAGAAATGTTATTAAAATTGGATAAAATCCTTAAACTAATTTCATACGATCATTTAAAAAACTTAAATTATAAAGCCTTTACTGCGGGTCTAATTTATTATATTGGGCAAACATTAAAAAATCGTAAAATTTTCACTCAAAACTTGGTAGAAGAAATTAGCAAGTTTTCTAGCACGACCATTAGAAAGAAATATCACATATTAACTAGCATTTTGGGAGATCCACAAGCTTTAAAATTATGATGAAATCTTGGTCATTTACATGAAAAATCTATTTTTTACAAGTTTTTAAGTAATTTTAAATTCCTAACTTTTATCAATCAATAAAATTAAGTATTTTTACTTTTATATTTTCTTATAAGATTTTATTTTTTTTACCAAATGAGTGAGATACATTGAACAAGGAGAATGATTTGAATGGTCAATTTTATTCCTTGAATATAGAAGAATTATGCAAACTTTATAACACGGATATTGAATTGGGCTTAGCATTAGATGAAATAGAAAAAAGAATAGAAAAATATGGATATAATGAACTTCCAAGGATTAAAAAATCCCTATGGAAAATATATTTAGCCCCAATATTCAATTTTTTAATAGTAATTCTCATTATATCAGGATTTTTAGTCTTATTATTAGGTTCGGCAGGATCCACGATTATTACATTTACGGTTGTTATAATAAACTCGATAACAGTAATAATTCAACAATTTCGTGCACAAAAAGCATTAGAATCTCTAAGAAAACTTGCTGCCTTGAAGGCAACTGTTATCAGAGACGGCATTCGATTTGAGATACCTACCCGGGAGTTAGTTCCCGGAGACATAGTCGTTTTAGAGCAAGGAAATAAGATTCCTGCTGATGGACGAATTGTTGACGCTATAAATTTAACCCTCAATGAAGCGGCTTTGACCGGAGAGTCTGAAACTGTAGAAAAATCAAATGAAGTCCTTCCTAAGAAGAAATTGTCGATTCAAGAACGGAAAAATATGGTATTTATGGGATCTTACATTACAACAGGACGATGTAAGATTATTGTAGTGGGAACAGGAAAAAATACTGAAATTGGTAAACTTTCTACTCAATTAAATGAAATGGGTAGCATAGAGGACATTCCGCT